>JAEXOD010000233.1 GCA_023447335.1 Bacteroidota bacterium | reverse complement strand
TTGACCGCTAGCTATTCTTAGCTGTGATTTGGTTAAATCATTGTTTACCTTCGCTAAATTGTAGTAAGCATTCAGCGCATCGATGTTGGTATTTACTTTAAATCCCATTGTATTACCTCCGTGTAATTTATTTTGGGAAATTATTTGTTTATTCTACTAACATTATCGTAAATAATTTTTAAAAGTTTAGACTTATTTTAAAAAATATTTAAAATAAAAAACCCTTTCTTGCGAAAGGGTTTTGAATTCCGAATAAAAGCACTATTAACCGAATAACTGAAGAACTTGCTGAGGAGCCATATTCAATTGAGCTAACATAGAAGTAGCTGATTGCTGTAAGATTGTTCCTCTCATAGCACCCAATTGTTCCCAAGCCATATCAGTATCATAAATTCTGCTTATGCTTGATTTTGCATTTGAAATACCGGTATTAAGGGTTTCTTCCTTAATTTCCAATCTTTGTGTAAAGTTACCGATTTTACCTAATGCACCTGTAACAGCACTCTTTAATGAAGTTAATGCAGAAGTTAATCCTTTTATTCCACCGTCACCGCCTGATGTAGAAGTTAGGTAACTGGTTGATACGTTAACAAAACTATTTAAAGAAGCCGAGAAACTTGTTGTAAAACCATTATTGCTACCCGAAGCTATAGATGAAGCAAAATCCAATTTTAAAGTATCTGTTGCTTCACCGACTTGGAATACGAATCCGCCGCCGGCAGCCGAATACAATAAACTTGTATTGTTGAATTTTGTTGACTTTAATTTAGCTTGGATTTCTGTTGCAAGAGCTTTGATGTCATCGCCGATTGCGGTAGGATCAGCAGTTGGGTTTGTAGAATCCGAAAGTTTACCTTCGATTTTTGTTAAAAGGTCGTTAACTCCAAGTAAGTTGCTTTCTGCAGTTGATAATAAGTCTTTTGCAGCAGAAATATTACCTTGAGCTCCTTCCATGATTTTTACTTTGCCTTTTAACGAGTTTCCAACGTTAAAACCACTAGTATCATCAGATACATGTTGAAGTTTTGAACCGCTGGCTATTCTGAGTTGTGATTTGGTTAAATCGTTGTTAACCTTGGCTAAATTGTAATAAGCATTTAGCGCATCGATGTTGGTGTTAACCTTAAATCCCATTGTATTACCTCCGTGTAATTTGATTTGGGAAAATGTGACTACTTAAAGTTATTCTACCAATACTATCGAAAAAAAAAATAAAAAGTTTAGTTTTATTTTTATTTATTAAAAACTATTTGCCAAGTGTTTTTTAATTCTTGTAAAATTTTGATCGAAACATCAAAATTTCCTTTTCGTCCCATTTCTTGAGTAAACTGATATAGGCGTAGTAAGCCATAAGAAATCTCTTTTGCTGCTTCATCGGTGAAATTTAAAGCATTTATAAGTTCGCTTACTGCTTTATTTGCTTTATAATAATCGCCTCTTTGATAGTGCACGATAGCAAAATCATAGGTTTTAAGTAAAAGTTTTTGAGGTGATGCTTCGGCTATTTCTTTCATTAAATAAGCATTTGCCTTGTTTAGTGTATTCATTTTTTTTCTCAAGATTTTTTACAAAAAGTATAGTGACTTTAGTTTTGCCTATCCTTGTGCGGAAGAAGTTTAAGCAACAAAACTTCTTCCGGCTCCGGATTAAAATTAGATTATTGGAATAACTGCATAACTTGTTGCGGACTCATATTCAGCTGTGCCAACATTGAAGTTGCCGATTGCTGTAATATAGTTCCTCTCATAGCATTAAGTTGTTCCCAAGCCATATCCGTATCAAATATACGGCTAATACTTGATTTAGCGTTTGCAATAGATGTGTTAAGAGTTTCTTCTTTAACGTCAAGTCTTTGTACAGAGTTACCGATTTTTCCAAGCGCTGTAACTACAGCACTCTTTAAAGAGCTTAAAG
Organism: Bacteroidota bacterium; assembly: GCA_023447335.1. Taxonomy (GTDB): domain Bacteria; phylum Bacteroidota; class Ignavibacteria; order Ignavibacteriales; family Melioribacteraceae; genus JAEXOD01. Next base: position 33,796 of record JAEXOD010000233.1, on the reverse strand, counting down.
CAGTTGTTAAACTGGATAAAGTACCTGTGTTAGATGTTGATAATGAAGTTAAATAACTTGTCGAAACGTTAACAAAACTTGTTAAGCCTGCTGAAAAATTAGTTGCGTACCCACTGTTTCCGGTAGATGCTAAGCTAGATGCAAAATCTAATTGAAGAGTATCTCCAAGTTCGCCAACGCTGAAAGTAAATCCTTTACCGGCTGCTGAATAAAGCAAGGATGTAGTGTTAAATTTTGAACTCTTTATTTTTGATTCAATTTCTTTCGCTAAAGAAAGAATATCGTCTTTAATTGCAGTCGGATCTGCTGTCGGGTTTGTGGCATCTGAAAGTTTACCTTCAATTTTGGTTAAAAGGTCGTTAATACCTAATAAGTTGCTTTCCGCTGTTGATAATAAATCTTTTGCTGCCGAAATATTGCCTAAGGCACCTTCCATGATTTTCAATTTGCCTTGTAAAGAAGTACCAACATTAAATCCTGATGTATCGTCTGCAACGCGGTTTAATTTTTTACCGCTTGCAATGCGTAATTGGGACTCAGTTAAGTCGGTGTTAATCTTCGACAAATTGTAATATGCTTTCAGCGCATCAATGTTGGTATTAATTCTGAATGGCATATCGTTTCTCCTATTTAATGTAATTTAGTTAGTTATTGTTTTTAATCTTTTGTCAACTTCTGTAAATACAGTATTCCATTTATTAAAATCTTTCTGTCTGAACAATGTCGCAGTTGGATACCATGGACTATCACTTCTAAAATCGTGCCAACGCCAGTCACATTTTGTAGAAAGTAATATCCATGTTTCTTTTCCTAAAGCACATGATAAATGGGCTACAGAAGTATCAATACTAATCACTAAATCGAGATTTGATATGATAGCAGCAGTATCGTTAAAAGTTTTTATTTTTGCTCCGATGTTATTAACTTTATATTTTTCTAAAGTTTTTAATTGAAATTCATCCTTTAGGTCAAATTGAAGGCTGTAAAAATCGGCTTTATTATTTAAAATTGAGGTAAAGTCATCTAAACTACAAGTTCTATGAGTATTGCCCGGTGTTTGTTTCCCTTTCCAAACGATTCCAACTTTTAGTTTTTCGGAATTTGATATTTCTTTAGCCCACTTCTCTTTTGAGTTATGGTCAACCAATATGTAAGGAACATTAATTTTTATTTCTTCTAGAGTGCGCTCAAAAAACATGCCTAAACTTAATAGAGGGAAATGATAGTCGTATTCAATATCGGAATCACCTGAATTTGCCCTACCTATTACTTCCGATATTCCGATACATCCTTTCATTAAATCAACAAGAGGGGGATGACATAATAATTTTACAATACAACCAAGTTGTTCAAGGCTTTTTATATAGCGGCAAAACTGTAAAGTGTCTCCATAACCTTGTTCATCATATAGTAGAATTGTTTTTCCTTTGATATGTTCCAAATTAGTAAGTCTTGGTTTTCTAAAAGTATAATTTGGGTAATCCGCTCGTTTAATCCTGTATTCATATTCTTCAAAACCTTCCTTTAATCTTCCCATCCTCAGTAAAAGTAAAGCACGATTAAATCTTACAGTCGGATTATTTGGTGAAAGTTTCAGGGCTTTTTCTATGATATCAAAAGAAATATCGGATTGGTTGTTATAATGATATATATTGGAAAGATTTATCAACGCATCTACGTAGTTTGAATCGATAGACAAAGCGGTATTAAAATTATCAATTGCCGATTTGTAATTACCTCGAGCCTCGTTAATTGTTCCTAAGTTGTTATGTAAAAATGGTTTATTGAAAGATAAAGCAATAGCATTATTGAATATTTCTTCCGCATAATCGGTATTGCCATAATCTCTTTCTAATAGACCGTGATTATTTAAAGCATTTATGTTTATCGGATTTAGTCGCAATGATTCTATATAGAATTGATTTGCTCTTTCAAATTTATTTAATAGATGATTACAATAGCCTAAATTGTAATTAATCTCATAATTAGTCTTATCTAACTTTAACGCTGTTTCCAAAATTGAAATAGCTGTTTCGTAATCTTTTAGATTTATAAAAACAATAGCAATTTTGTTTAGTAAATATGCTTTGTTCCCGGGTTTAGATAAGTCATTTTCTAATAGATCAATTGCTTCACCATATTTGCTTTCATTAACCAACTGATTTATTTTTTGCTCAAGTCTTAAACTCTCTTCGTCATCAATCAACGTCTTGTACAATTGCTCAATCGGGTTGCTCCAATCTCCGGGGTTTGTTTGTCTAAAAATTTTAATAGAATCATACCAGATCGAGTCATCTCTATTCAATAACCAACGCCAATCTGGCAAAAAGGGGAGAAGTAGATATGTTGGTTTGTTTAATGAACCGGCTAAATGCGCTATCATTGTATCAACCGTAATAATAATATCCAAATTTAGGATAATTGCGGCAGTATTATCCAAAGATGTTAGTTCATTACTTAAATCTGTGATGTTAGAATATTTTAATATTTCTGAATTTGGACTAGTATATTCAGTATATTTTTGTAATAAATAAAAATGATTATTTGAATTATTAAATAACACTTTTAGATAAGAAAAATTAATACTTCGGTTATGATCATTCGGATGAATGGGGTTACCTGCCCAAACAATTCCGATTTTCTTCTTTTTGTTATTAATTAAAATTCTGTATTTTTCAACCAAATCCGATTTGATGTTAATAATGGGGGCTAATTTTGGAATATTGGCTATATTTGTGCAAAAAAGTTTAGGAAGTTTCAGAAGAGAAATATAGAAGTCTACTCTGATATCAATAATATTATATTCGCCTTTAACGATTGGCTTATAATAGCCATTTGAATAAAAAAGAAGCGGTTTTAGTTCTTTTTGTATCTCGAAAATAATAGTGCACCATTTTTGTTTAAGTATAGGGATGTATCTAATAAATTGTAATGTATCTCCTAATCCGTGTTCAGAGTAAACTAAAATGGATTTTCCATGTAAATCTTCACCGTTATACTCAATGCAATTGGGTATATCTGAAAAAGGGACAACTTGAGTTAAACTTGATTCAAAAAGATTCCATCCTTCAAAAAAGTTTTCAGTAAGAAGATAAATAAGCCCAATCATGCTTTGTAAAGCTTTATTATTAGGGTCAAGCTTTAATCCTTCTTCAAAACATTCAATTGCTTTGTTAAAATTATGTGTTAGTGCAAAGTTATTTCCAAAGTTCCCCCAATATCCAAAACTTCGCTGCGAAAGTTCAATTGCTTTTGCAAAATAATGTGCGGCTAAATTATAGTTATGAATACGTTGTAAAGCAATTCCGTAATTGTTAAAAAGCTTGTGATCATTTTTATTATCTACTGCAATTTTGTAATATTTTATTGCATAAGAGGGATTGTTCAAACTTAAATATGCGTCACCTATAATTTGGTAAAATTCAAATGTGTTTGGATTATTCTTTAAGAAGTCTTGCGAAAAGTTAATTGCCTGATTAAATTCTTTATTTTCTATAAAACTGTTGGCTATATTTACTGCTGCCGGAATATATCTATTGTTTATTTTGAATGAAGTTTCAAACGCTTTTAATGCTTCAGCCTTTTGATTAGAAGATTTAAATAGAAGTCCTAAAGTGTTATATAATTCATAAGAGTTTTTGTAAATCGTTAATGCTTTTGACGTTTCTTTTATTCCCTCTTCGAAACTTTCGATATTTAAAAAACATAAACAATAATAATTATATATTTCTATTGGCAAAGTAATAAGCTTTTCGGTTATTATTCTAAAAGTTGAAATAGCTTTTATATAATTTTCGGAATTATAATATGCTAATCCCAGCCATATATAACTTTCAATATCATTGGGAAAGTTGTTAGTAATTTTTTCATAAATACTGATGCTATCAAGAATATGATTGTTTTCAAGCAATGAAAATGCTCTCTCTTTTAGTTCCTGAATATTACAATCATCAAATTTTTCTTCGCTATTAGACAAACATATTAATTCCTGTTCTACTTCAGAAAAGACTTCCTCCCAATTATTAAAGTTTTTTTGACGGAACAATTTAATCGAATTGTACCAATAAGAATTTTTATCATTCAGACACCAGCGCCAATCAGGTATTTTAGTAAGCAGAACCCAAGTAGTTACACCTAATGCAGCGGAAAGATGGGCTATTGATGTATCAATAGTAATTACAATATCTAAATTTTTAATAATTGCGGCAGTTTCGTAAAAGTTATAAATTAATTCGGTTATTCCGTTTTTTTCTAACTCATCTGAGCAATCTTCACCAAATTGCAGACTGTATAATTTGATTTTACTAATTTTAGCCAATTTTAAAAAAAATGATATGTTTGTATGTCGTTTTCTATGTTCAATAGGAAATGGATTTCCTTTCCAAACTATCCCAATCTTAATTTCATTTATTAAAGAAAAATAATTTTTCCATTTTTCCTCAAGTTCGTTGTCAGCAATAAGATAAGGTTTGTTGTTAATTGCATCTACTTTCTTGATATTTAGCAATGAAGGTAAGCTTAATAATGAACAATAATAATCAAAATTAAGGTTTTCTAAAGGTTCGCCTCGTTCAATCAAAGTAACTGTAGGGAAATTTAATCCGATAAGCGCAAGAACTTCTTTTCGGCATTCAAAAAATACTTTACAGTTATATTGACTTTGAATTACAGGTAAAAATCTGGAAAACATAATTATATCACCAATTCCTTGTTCTCCATATACTAGAATAATCTTTTGTGATAAATCTTCTCCTTTCCATCTTAATTTAGAAGCAATATCACGTTTATACTCATCAAGAAATAGTCTCCATTCGTAATGCTTAAATCCCTCCTCCAAATTTCCATATAACAACAATGCTAAACCGAAGTTAAAATGTTCAAGAGCAGCGTTCGGAAAATTTTGAAAAATAGTTTTGTATATTTGTTTTACGGCTTCAAAATTGGATAAATCTAAATATGTATTTGCTAAATTATTTAATGCAGAAAGGTTAATTGGTTGTTGTTTAAGAACTAAATTAAATAAAGCGGCAGCTTCTTCAAATTCACCTATGGCATGTTTAAGAACACCGTAATTTAGAAGTACATCAATATTATTTGCAGATAAAATTAACGCCTTTTGATAATAAAATTCTGCTTTTTTTAATTTCCAGAGAGTTTTGTAAAGATTGGCTAATCTAAAATAAGGGATATAATTTATAGTTCCGGAATCGCACAACCTAAGTAGAACGGATTCTTGGTTGTCTATATTATTTGATTTTTCAAAGTAAAATGCTAATGCAATAAACAAATCTTCGTTATCAGGGAACAGATTCATACCGTCTTCAATATACTCTTTTGCCTTATTAAGCTGATTTAACTCGCATAGTATATTAGCAGTATTTGAATACAGTTCCGGTTTGTTACAATTTAAACTTTGAGCTGCATAATAGAAGTGTAATGCTAAATTGTAGTTGTTTTTTTGTTGGTAGCAATAGCCCAATAAAAACAATGGTTCGCTATCTTCTAAATTTTCTTCAGTAATTAAAGTTAATGTATCAATTGCTTCATCAAAGTAACTATTTTCAGTTAATAGAACAGCTAAATTAAATTGAGCATCTAAATATTTAGGATTTAAAAAAATTGCCTTATTAAATGCAACTTTTGCATCGTTAAACATTTGTAAATTCTTATATATTAAGCCCAGAAGATTCCAAGCTTTAATGTTTTCAGTTGTTCTTAAATATTCTACAATAGTATCTTTTGCGGATAAAAAATCGTTTTTTTGAAAATATAAATATGCCAGCCAAAAATTTAATTCATTATTTTCAGAAGATAATTTTTTTAGCTCAAGATATTTTTTTTCGGCAGATTCTAAATGACCTTCTGTATGTTCGGGAATCGGCAAATTTTCCATTTGATATAACCTTAATTAATTATTGTAGAATAAAAAAAATACGTTTATATTATATTATATTTTTTAAATTTTAATACAAAATTAAATATAACAAATTTTGCGAATAAAAGCGTAGTGGTGAATAATGTTAAAAAATATTAATGTTTGGTTGGCTTATGTTTCCTATCCGGTAACTACCGGTGTTTATTTTGAAAGAGCGTTAAGAAAACATTTTAATGTTGTTACAATAGGACCAAGTATTACAAAATCATTGATAGAAGATTGGAATCTGGAAAGTATGAAGCTTCCTATTATTGATCATAATATCCCTACAGGCGGTACGCCAGATATTAAAGCAATTTTTGACAATACTCCTAATAACCTAAAACCGGATTTGTTTTTATGGGTTGAGTCGGTTTTTGGATATTTTCCAAGTAATATAGATAAATTGGGGATACCGACTGCAGCTTATTTTATTGATTCGCATTTAAATAATATAGATTATCAATTAGAGTGGGCAAAATTTTTTGATTATGTGTTTTTAGCTCAAAAAGAATATATACCAAGATTTACTGAACGCGGATGTAAAAAAGTGTTTTGGTTGCCTTTAGGTTGTGATCCGGATATCCATAAATCATATAATGGTAATAAAATTTATGATGTAGGTTTTGTTGGAGGTACTGCCGCTAATCCAAGACGTGTTGATTTAATGAATAGAATTAAAGAAGAACATAATTTTTATTATGAAAGATGTTTTTGGGATGATATGGCAAAAGTCTTAGATTCCTCAAAAATTGTGTTTAATAACGCTGTTAATAATGATTTAAATATGAGGGTTTTTGAAACTTTATCAATTGGATCTTTTTTGTTGACTGATGCGACATATAGCAACGGGCAAGAAGAGTTTTTTAATCATTCTGAAGAGCTTGGATTATACGAAGATGAAAGTATTAATCATACGATTAAATATTATTTAGAAAATGCAGAACTTCGAGAATTAATTGCGAAACGCGGACATCAGTTGGCAATAAATGCGCATACTTATGAACATAGATTGCTTGAATTGATAGATGTAACTTTAGGAAATAAACCATTTACACCAACAGGAATAGAATGGCGTGAACGATCTTTACAAAATGTTACTGTTTCGTTAAAAGATATTAATTATTTACGTCGAAGTTTTGTTATTCCGGTATTAGATTATGCTCCCGCAAGTAAATATAATATTAAAACATTACTGAAGGATTTAGAAAAAATTGAAGGAAAGTTATTAATAGTTTTCAACGATGAAACCGTTGCAAATCAAATTAAAGATCACCCCAGAATAAACAATTACGCAGTGATGAAAAAAAATGTGGGTGTTGCCAGAGCCTGGAATCTTGGTCTAAATATGAGTGATACTCCTATTACACTAATTCTAAATTCGGATATTCACATTCAAAATGATGTTGTAGAAAAAATCTCTTCATTGATAGAATGGCGTAAGGATGCGGCTATGGTTGGTCCCCAAGGTTCTTTTTTTAGTTTTAATGATAAAGCAGATTTTATGTATTTTGATAAAGGAAAGTTTTCTGAAACAACTGCCGTTGATGCCGTATCGGGATTTTTATTTGGAGTAAATTCTCAAAAATTTGATAAACACGGATTAAAATTTGAGAATAGATTTACACCATGCTATTACGAGGAATGGGATATTGGATTGCAAATAAAGAATGCCGGATTGAAAAGCTATATTGTTCCGAGTGTTTCATACGATCATATTTGGGGTGGAAGTATTGGGTCCTACAAAAAGATAAAATACTTGGATAAGGAAGAAACTGCAAGGGGCATTCTAAACCGAAATTCGGAAATATTTACTAATAAGTGGAGAGAAATTCATAAAGAATTAATCTCTAAAGATTCTAAAAAACATAAAGATTTGTTTGTTAGCGGTTATGCAGATTTTGTAAATAGTTTTTCCGAAAAATTAATAGAGAAACAAGAATATACGAAAGCTGCCGAACTATTAGAAGAATTGATTAAATTTTATCCCGATCTATATTTGACTAATTTAAAACTTTCATTAACTTATTCTTATTTAGGGAATATTGAAAAAGCTTTAAAGTATATTGAGATAGCTATACTTAATAATCCGGGAGATGAAATAGCAAAAGATATTAAAACAAGATTAAGCGAAATAAAATCAAAATACGGTCTTTAGTAATCCGTGATAGATAAAACCGGTAATAATGCATTTATTGTTTTTAAGGCTGTTTCAAGGTAATCTAGCTTTAATCTTTTACTACTTAGATATTCAATTACTAGAAGTCTGGCATCTTCTAAAGTAATGTTTTGAAGCTCGGTTATGTGATGATTAACAGCCCAAAAATCGACCCCTGAACTTTTTATCAGATTAATAAATTCTTGCCGTTTTAAAATCTGTCTCAATTTACCCGTATTATCTAAGGATTTCATCCCCCAAGCATTGTCTAATAGGTCAATAATCTTTAATTCAATTAGTGAAAAATTATCTGTTTTAAGACATTTATCCACTATTGAAGGGAGATAATAATTAATATAAGTGATCCATCTTAAATTTCTTACAAATTCATTATCATATTCAATACTTGCTAACACAGATATTAAATTTATTATTTCCTGTTTAAATAAGTCGGTTTTAGAATAAAAATCCTCCAGAAGCGGAATAATGTTATTTGGGCTAAAAGCCATTTCTTTAGATAGCAAGATACTTTCTGTATATCCTATTAATAAATCATACATATTAGTTAGAATAATGATGTCTTCGACAAAATGATCCGGTATATTTTCTTTTAGAAACATTGATAATGCAGAAAGATCATAATTTTTTTTGTCTTTTGCAATTTTTAGCGGAATATCCTCAAAAGAATCATGAATTGCGGCAAGTGTAGTGTAGAAGTATCTTTTATCACTATTTACAAATAATGCGTGCATTGTAGCTGAAACCCTATATAAATGAGCAGCATAAGGAAGCCCACATTTACGTTTAAGATTTAATGCAAAAAAATATTGAAAATGTTTTTTTACTAATTGAAAATCTGTATCGTAAAAGTATTCCATTACTGAATCAGAAGGCATAAGGTTTTGTAAAATGTTTTTTTCTCCCTCCTTAAATTCCTTGATTGTTAAAAGATTATCACTTGTTATACTTATTTCGTCTCTGCTTAGTTCAGGTTTTCTTAAAACATTGCAGAATTTGTTTGTAGCTATACTTTGAGAAATTATGCTTGCAGCGGTATTGCGAGATAAGTTATAGAGGATGTTAATTTCTTCCAGTGGTACAATACCTTGAATAATTTTATCAATAAAAACGTTGAAAATCATAATTCCTCTCAAAGTAGAATTCCAAAATAATTGTAAAAAAAAGTATAGAAAAAAGCAAGTAATTTATTATATTTAATAAGATTAATTTGTTTTATTAAAATATCCGCTTAAAAAGGAGAATTTTTGCAGATTATTAATACTTTTTATAATGAAAGAATTGCCGAACAAACACTCAACAGTTTAAATGAATGTATAAGTATAACTGATATGGAAGATAATATCTTGTTTGTTAATGATTCGTTTTTAACAACTTATGGTTATACAAAAGATGAATTAATCGGAAAACATATAACACTTGTTAGAGCGAACAATAATCAATCGCAAACGAACAATGAAATATTACCAAAAACACTAAACGGAGCTTGGGAAGGCACTATTCTGAACTAGAAAAAGGACGGTACCGAATTTTGGGTGTTATTGCGTACAGGAATCGTAAAAGATGAGTTTGGAAATCCGGTTGCTTTAGTAGGTAGCGCAATAGATCAAACTGAAAAAATAAAAGCCGAAACAAAACTCAAAGAAGTACAGGATAGATATAGACAATTGTTTAACGATATTAAAGACGTTGTTTATGAAAGCTCTCCTGAAGGAAAACTGATTGATATAAATACTTCGGGCTTAGAGTTGTTTGGTTATGAAAGTAAAGAAGAATTGCTAAAAATTGATTTAGTAAAAGATCTTTATGTAAATCCCGAAGATAGAGATAAATTTAAATCTATTGTTGAAAATTTGGGTTATGTAAAAAATTATGAGCTTACGATAAAACGTAAAAACGGAGAACACTTAGTTGTTTTAGAAACTTCGTTTGCTCATAAAGATAAATCGGGTAAAGTTATTTCATATAGGGGTATTTTACGTGATATAACAGAAATAAAAAGAGCAGAGCAACAGCTTAAAAATTATGTAAAAGAGTTAGCAAAGGTAAATAAACAACTTTTAGAAAGTGAAATAGAATTAAAAAATATAAACAAAGCCAAAGATAGACTTTTTTCAATTATAGCACATGATTTAAGAAGTCCGTTTACAGGATTAATAGGCTTTTCAGATTATTTAGTAGAGGATATTGAAGAATTAACTAGTGATGAAATTAAAACATATGCAAAAAAAATAAATGAAGCATCAAAAAATATTTATAATCTATTAGAAAACTTATTAGAATGGTCTAGAATAGAGCGTGGGTCAATTACTCCGGAATTTGAGGAATTTGACATAAATGCAGTAATTGAATCCGCAATATATATTTTAAGAGCAAATGCTTCTAATAAAGAAATTACAATTGTGAATAATATAGATAAAGCGGTATATGTTTACGCAGATCAAAATATGGTTTCTTCCGTTATTAGAAATATTTTATCTAATGCTATTAAGTTTACATATACGGGCAAATCCATATATATATATGGAAGTAAAGAAGCAGAATATATTGAAATTAAAGTTAGAGATGAAGGGAAAGGGATGGATGAGAAGACTAGATCTATGCTTTTTGATCCAATGTTACATGTATCGGAATTAGGGACAAGAAATGAAAAGGGAAGCGGATTAGGGCTAATAATTTGCAAAGAATTAATTGAAAAAAACGGCGGAAAAATATCTTGTGAAAGCGAACCGGAAAAAGGATCTACCTTTATAGTTCGTTTGTTGAAAGCAAAAATTTTATAAAAAAAACCCCATCAAACTTGCAAGATGGGGTTCCATTTTTTTATAAACTATTAATTTGCCGGTACTAATGTAAATGAAGCCGTATCACGAATGGCAGATGCAAATACGCCAATTCCGTCTCCTACAAACAATATTTTGGGTTCATGAAAATTTCCGTCAAATTCTTGTACATTTTTCGCAGTGAATACATATGAACGGAAATTCTGATCACCTGCATATGCAATTACTCTATATTTACTATAAAACCAAGCATCAAAAGGTTGTATTGTATAGCTAAAAGGAGTAGTTTGATACGAATTAATATCAGTTATAAAAACACCTTGATAATAATATGCATTCATGTTATCTTTTACATCCTTTGGTTTTAATCCGGGATAAAATGTGTTATCATAAATAAAGTTGTCTGTTGATGCAGAATCTGCTAAAAATGAAAAAGCATAAAATGAGGTACCCGGAGAAGCTTGATAAAAGAATTTCCCTTCTTCGGAATTATATGCTATGTTGCCTAAGTCTTTGTTTAGTAATCTAAAACCTTCTGCGGGTGTTGTTGTCGTAGACTGAGCACTAACATTAACACCATTGATTACTGCTGTTATTTTAATTGTATACTGTTTATTAAATTCAACAATAATATTGTTATTATAATATGACTTTGAAGTTGGGTCAAATGTTAATGGAATATCATTTAATGTAACAATAACATTATTATTAACCGGGTCAAGTCGTAATCCTTCAATAGTAACTTGCTCTCCGATTTTGAAGTTTCGAGCTATTTTAATTTCTTTAACTGTTTCTCCGGCAAATAGATATCCTTCGACAACGATTTTAGGTTGATATTGTGAATCATCTACTTCAATTGCAGGATCCCCGCAACCTGTAATAATCAGAGTAATAAAAATTAGTAATACTGATAATTTTTTTATTAAGTTCATTCTATTCTCCTCACTTAAAATTTAATTGTTACGCCAAGACTAGGCAATAAAGGAAGCATGTTAACTTTCTCGATTTTTTGAGAAATAACTCCGTCCTTAAATTCCTGGTTATAATTAACAAACCAAGTGTTTTTACGATTGCCAATATTTATTATTTGTAAATATGGGGCAATTGACCAAGTGGCATAGTTTTTCTCATAAGTTATGCTTAAATCCATTCTTATGTATGGGGGTAATTTAAATCCGTTAATTTCTGCAGGATATAAATTGTAACCGTCAATTTTTTCTTTACCCGGAACAAGCATTGTCCAATCAGGTAGTGTGTTACTGTAGTATGCCGAACCCGGTGTAGTAATCGGTTGACCCGTTGAATAAATGAAGTTAATTCCTACTAACCATTTTGAATCTGATTGATCCGGAGCTTCGTTCCATTTACCGGAAAAGATACTGTTAATGTCACTATTAAGTACTACGTTAATAACAGAAGTTCTGTCATGGCGTGGAACAAAATTTTTGCCTTGGTTGATATCGTTAAAAGTATACTCTGTTTTTGATAGTGAATATGATACCCAACCGGTAATTGCACCAACATCTTTTCTTAATAAAAACTCTATTCCGTATGATTTACCGTCTCCGCCATGGAAAAGTCCTTCTGACGATTTATAAATAGGATTACCATTTTCACTGAATTCAGTCGGACTTACCGTTGCATTGAAAGTAGTATTATATGAATAAATGTTTTTGTAGGTTTTATAATATATTTCAGTCTCAAATTCGACAATATCACCTAGTTCACGTTGATAACTTAATATAAAGTGTTTAGATTCCGATCCTTTTGTATATTCATCTGCAGTCGTCCAAATGCTTGCAAAGAATAAACGAGGAATTCTATTTAAATACTGATGATATATTCCTGTCGCAAATTTAATATTACTTTTGTCTGTAAGACGATATTTGATTGAAAATCTAGGGTCAAAATCAGAGTACTTCTGGTCACTGTTAAAATAATTGTGTCTCAATCCAAATTCCATATCCAAATCATTAAGCGGTTTATAGTTAACACTTAAATATGAGGTTGTAAATTGTCTGTTTTTATTTATATCTACAAGACCATTATCCCAAGAAAACTCATATAAACCGTGTAATAATTTTTGTTCTATACCAAATTTGATATTTAAGTTGCTTGAATAATAATATTCAAGAGCACCTTTAAAAGCATAATCAGAAAGATAATTCTTCTCTTTCATGTTAAAAATATCTTCAAAAGTAAAATGGGATTCAAATCTTGATAAAGTTACCCAAAAACTTGCAAAAAGCTGAGGATTGAAGATATGTTTCCAGTTTAAACTACCTGTTGTATTTCCCCAATCATATAAAAATTGCATTGATTCTTTTTCTTTATCGTATCGAAAATCTAAATCATCTTGACTTTTGAAAAAACTGAATGTCAATTTGTCATTTTCGGATAAATCAAAGAATCCCTTTAAATTTCCGTCATAAAAATAATAATCCGGAATTTCGTCAACCCAGCGTGCATATGTCTGATCAAGATAAGTTCTTCTCAAACTACCCGAAATTGAACCTATTTCACCAACCGGCATCTGCAAGGTGGCAGAAGCAGAAAGAAGACTAATATTTAATACACCTTGAAAATGGTTACGATTACCGTCCAAATTAGTTACATCCATCACGGATGACAATCTTCCGCCATATTCCGCACCAAATCCACCTTTTGATAAGTCAACTTTTTTAATTGCATTAGTATTAAAAGTTGAAAAAATGCCGAAAGCATGTTCGGGATTATATACGTCGGTTCCGTCGATTAAATATAAATTCTGATCCGGAGTTCCGCCTCTTACATATAGAGCACTACTAAAGTCAGATAATGCAGTAATTCCCGGAACTGTTTGTAATGCTCGCAACAGATCTGCTTCAACCATTTTGGGTATTGCATTTATCTGTGTTTGAGAGAATTCCATTTTCGATACAGGTTTAATAAATAATTTTTCAATTGTTCTTACAGAATCACCTGTTACAATTATTTCACCTGTTTTTAATACATCAGGTTTAAGATTAATTTTAAAATTAGATTTAACTCCCTCTTTAACTTCAACTTTCATTTCAGTTGTTTTATACCCGATATAACTTACTACCAATGTGTATTTTCCGTCTTTTAAGCCGGGTATTACAAAATAACCGCTATTATTTGTAGTACTACCGGTATTTAATTCTTTAATATAAACATTGGCTCCGATTAATGCTTCGCCGTTTGAATCATCATGAATAAATCCGCTTATTGAGCCTGATAATGCGGATGTTGCATAAATTGCAGTCGAAATAAATAATAATAATATTCCTCTCAATAATTGAGAGAATTTGTTTTTGCTAATTAACATGTCACCCTTTGTTTTGTTTGTTAATAATGAAATACTACGCTATTTTTTTAATATTAAGACGTCAAAAATAAACTTTTGTTACATAATTTTTTGTGACTTTAATCATAATGTGATCTATTTAACATAAACTTAATATTGGAAAATAATTGACTTGACTTGTATTTCTAAACTTAAACGATTAAGTGGATGTGCGAGGAAAGTATTTCGAATCTAAAGAGGAATTTGTTGAAATTAAATAAATGTTGAATAAAGTAATATTCCTTTTTTATTTTACTAAAATCATTTTCTTTGTAATTAATCCGAATTTTGTTTTTACAGAATAATAATAAATTCCGGACGAGAAAAATTCTCCGTTAAAAGTAAACTTGTTTTCCCCGGCTTTAACTTCTCCCGTAAACATATTGGAAACTTTTTCTCCTAGCAAATTATAAATATCAATTGTCAGTTTTGAATCTTCCGGTAAAGAGACATTGATTTGCGTGTTTGGATTAAAAGGATTAGGGTAATTTTGACTAACGTTAAATTGTTGGGGGATAAATAAATTATTGTTAATTAAACCTTGTTCCGAAATTATAATTTCTATTTTTGAGTTTTCATTTAAAGAGAAAGGTATGTTTCCCGTAGGTGTAAAAATTTTATCGTTTATAATATAAAATACTATTTTTGAATAAAAATCATCAACATTTTTTTCTAGAATATATTCTATTTTTTCGTTCTTCTTGTTGATAATATTCAATGGTAATCGTATAATCTCTTTTGACGGATCTATAACAACTTGACTATATAAATTGTTAAAAATGCTAACAGTTGTTCCAAATTGAACAAAATTGTTATTCGGATATAGTTGGTTATAAAGTTCCGTTTTCTCTTTATTGCATAAGTATATAATTACAGATGAAGTATCTTTATCTTTTATTGATTTAAGTTTAAAGTAATTTGTATTATTATCCTGTTTGATTAGTTGGGTGTTCGCCGGATATGGTAGAATAATCTCATCCAACTCCTTTCTGTTGTAATAATAATAACCCAAATATGGCTGCATTTTTACTGAAGCATTATCGTAGTATCCCTCGTAAAAATAGTAAATTAGATCATTTTGTAAGTTGTTTAAAAGTCTAACATCTTTCCAATTTAAGGGTTTATCGAAAGGATTTGAAATTAAATTCCACCCTTTATTTAGCTTTATAGAATATGTATTACTTTGTAGAGGTACTTTGTTCACAAAAAATGGACCAAGATGAATATTGTTCTTACTTATAATCCAAAATGCTTTTCCCGGTGAAAATTTAAAGTTCTCCTCATCTTCGGGAATATATGGTAAAGGATAATCTCCTCCTACTTCTCTAAATGCCATCCAACTATTTCCTACTTCTCCGGTTAATATACTCTTGAGAGAAATTGTTGTATCACCGGGTATACTAACCATTTTGAAATTTTCGGATAGTGTTATATCGCTATTATTAACTTCGAAAACCCCGTTTACTAAAAAACGATTATCTGATTGAGCTAATAAGTTTAGTAATACAATAAAATAAACACTAAGGAATAATTTTTTTACATCCATCCTAAAAACAATCCTCCGCCTATATTTAATTTATCCTTAA
Organism: Bacteroidota bacterium; assembly: GCA_023447335.1. GTDB lineage: Bacteria > Bacteroidota > Ignavibacteria > Ignavibacteriales > Melioribacteraceae > JAEXOD01. The sequence continues at coordinate 17,991 of JAEXOD010000233.1, read as the reverse complement.
TATATTTTGAGTTATTAAAATACTTAGTATATTCCGCTTGAAAAAATAGATTTTTAAATTTAAACATAATAGAGGTATTTAATCCAATATTAATTAAATAAGTTTTTTTAGTGTTAAAACTTGTTTCAAGATGGTTCACTTTTATACCTAGTTCAGGATAAACATAACCCCAAAACATTGAAAAGGGGATGTAATTAATTGATGACTCTAAATAAGATAAATTTAATTTTGTATCAAGAGTATTACCGTTGGGGGTAGTAGGAGGGGTTGCAAAATTTAATTTTAATTTTGTCATATCTTGCTCAGAATTGTAAAATCCAAAAGTGAAAGAAAAAGGACTAATTACAACTTTTACGGAAATAGGGTTAAAACTTAACTCGGGAGTTTGTGAGTAATAAGGGATATAAACTGCTCTATTAATTAAATCAGTTTTCAATTTATCGTTTATAACACCGCCTGAAAAATATACTCCGTTAATAATTTCTCTTATTCTAGTTTCATAAAACCCGTTCCCTCGTAAAAATGACAAAGAGTCATCCGAAATAGGAGTGGTGAAGTAATGCAAGATATCCGAAACAATCGGAATTCCCTTTTTTTGTGCATCCACTTCTGTATTAATAAACAAAAATAGACTTAATATAAATAGTTTAGAAATTAGCCTATTATAAAGATTCAATTATTATATCTCCCTGTGTAGTTCTTCCGCCTAATACTATAATATTAACATCAGTATTTTTCTTATAACCGTTTTTATTTGCAACAAGATTATATTTATTTGATCCAGAAAGTCTCATTACTTGAGGGATTGTATATCGTCCTTGTGAATCAGTTAATACGGAGGCTGTAGGTGGTGATGTAGTTATATTTACACCTGCAACCGGTAATGCCGTTTTGGAATCCGTTACAATTCCCTCTATTACTCCGTATATAGGTTCTAATGTAAGATTGACGATAATTTTTGTGCTATCGGCAAATTTAACAATTTTTGTTGCAACATCATAAGTGCCGGTTTTATCTGCTTTAAGAGTATATGATTGATCGCGAAGAATCAAAATGTTTGGAATTGTAAAATTGCCTGAATTATCGGTGTAAACCACGCCTGTTGTAGGATCAGTTGAAATTGTTACTCCAAATATTCCGTTATTTGTAACAACATCAATCACTTTACCGTTTATTGAACCATATCTTTCTTCAGTTAGTAGAAAATCTCCGATAACTACTTTACCGGTATCCACTTTAACCGAAATTTCTTCCGTATAAAAACCGCTCTTGCTTGCCTTTATAACGTATGTGCCCGGAGTTATTTTTTCAATAACATATGTTCCGTCTATGTTTGTTGTAACGCTCGCAGAGGAACCTGTTGTTGATATTCTAACCTGAGGAATTGCTTCTCCGGTTTTAGCAGAAATAACTTTACCAATTATTTTCTCGCTAACAGTGTTTTGTGAGGACACAGGATCTTCTTTTGTACCACAACCTAAAACAAAGACAAATGTTAATAATATTAAATAAATGTGTTTTACTTTCATAAACAAATCCTAATACTTAATCACAAAGTTTACAAAAACTATACCAGTTTAAAAATTAGTTATTTTAAACAGAATACTCGGAAATATTGTCAAATATACTTAAAAATTTGTTTAATATTAGCCATATGAATAATCATCTGAATTATTAACACCAGAGCACTTATTAGCTAATAAACCAAAACCGCATGTTTATGCGGTAGTTATTAAAATATTTTTTTAATAAAATATTAAGACAAAAATAATTTAAATGTTATTTTAGAACGTATTTTTATTATATTATTATCAAGGGAATAGATGAATAATTATTTACGCCTAATTTTTTTAGGGGGAACGCTCTTTTTTTGTTCAAGTATAATATCCTCACAAAACGCAGGAACACTTAGAGGGTTTTTGTTTGATGTTAATAATGGAGAAGTTCTAGCTTACGGAAATGTTTACATAAAGGAACTAAAAACCGGAGGTTCTACAGACGGCAATGGTTATTATTATATAAGCGGAATTCCGGGCGGAAGAACTTATACCGTAATATACTCTTATGTCGGATATAAAACAAAGGAATTGAATATTAAAATTGTTGCAGGGAAAATGGTGCAGCAAAATGTTTCGCTTGAACCTTCAAGTTATCAGCTTCAAACTATTGAAAAAGTTGCAAACGCTATTAACAAAGAGAAAAATTCTACAAATTTAGGATTACAGCGGATATCTATTAAAGAACTTGAAAAATTACCGAAGGGGGTTGAAACAGACGTGTTTCGCTCTTTACAATATGTTCCGGGAGTAAAATCAACGGGTGATGTTTCTGCTAGATATTATGTGAGAGGAGGAGCAAGTAATCAAAACCTAGTTTTACTAAACGGAGCTACAGTATATAATCCGTTTCATGCATTAGGGTTGTTTAGTGTAATAGATCCCGAAATGATAAATAATGTGGAGTTTTTTAAAGGTGGTTTTTCGAGTGAGTTTGGTGGACGAATATCCAGTGTATTAAAAGTTTTAACGAAGGATGGAAACAGAATAAATTATTCAGCCAAAGCTTCGGCAAGCCTAATGACTGGAAAGGCGTTGATTGAAGGTCCATTTGCCGGAGGTTCTTTTTTAATTACAGGTAGAAAAAGTGTAAATAGTGATATTCTTAAAAAGTTTTTGGATGATCAATCGGTGCCAATGGATTTTTATGATTTGTCATTTAAAGTAAATACAAACAATCCTTTTATCGAAAACGGCAAGTTTATTATTTATGGATTTCTAAGTGCCGATAAATTAAAAAATGAAGATCCTTTAAAAGAAGATTTTAGTTGGAATAACGATATCTTTGGCTTCGATTGGCAGCAAGTTTACGATAGTCCATTAATAAGCAAAATTAGTATTTCTCAAAGCAGGTTTACCGGTAAACTTATACCTAACCTTAGTAATACAAAATCAAGAGAAAATACGATTATTGACAATACTCTTTCATTTGATATGAATTATATTTATGATAGTAAAGATGAACTGGGCTTTGGTGCTGCATTAAAAACAATTAAAGCAAATTTAAATCTTGAAAACCAAAACGGAGCTTTAACAGAAATAAGTGATTTTGGAGGTAATTTTTCTGTTTATCTTAAATATAAATACTTAAGGTTTGAAAATTTGGGGGTTGATTTTGGTTTACGGGCTAATACGGTTTCATTTACTCCGAGCGGTGAGTTTTTTCTTGAACCGAGAATTAGCTTTACCTATAGGATAGATCCGCAAATTGCGATAAAAGGAGCATATGGTGTGTATCAACAAGAAATCACCACTTTATCTGATGAAAAAGAAGTTATTTCATTATTTGAACCGTATATTATATCTCCGGAATACCTCAACCCGAGCAGAGCAGAACATTACATTGGCGGTCTAGAGGTTGATATTACTAGTAAGCTTAATTTCCAATCCGAGCTTTATTATAAAAAAGTTTTAAATTTGCCGTTAATAAATGAAAACAAAATTTATAATAGCGATCCCGATTTTGTATCGGGCGAGTCAGAAGCATACGGCGGTGAATTTATGTTAAAATATACTGATATGCCTCTTTCATTAACATTATCATATTCACTTAGTTATGCGTACAATATGTTAGACGGGAAAAGATTTTATCCAAAATATGATAGCCGTCATAACTTAAATATAATTGTGGACTACAATTTGGGGAATGATTGGATAGCTAATGTTATTTGGTCATACAATACAGGATTACCTTTTACCAAATTAATAGGTTATTATGATAAACTTTATTTGAATGATTTTTACTCTAATTGGATTTTATATGGTCAAATTATCCCTTATGCAATCTTAGGAGATAAAAACATAGGACGTTTGCCGGATTATCATAGACTTGATATTTCTTTATCAAAAAAGCTTAGCTTGGGATTTATTAACGCTTATATAGATGTAAGCATTATTAATGTTTACAACAGAAAAAATATTTTTTACTTTAAAAGAGATACTGGCGAAAGGGTAAACATGCTGCCGTTTTTACCTTCAGCTACAATAAAGGTTGAAATATGAGAAAAACATTATTGTTAGTTTTAATTATTGTTTCGGTTTTATATTCGGGATGTGAAGAAAATTTAAACCCAAACGGTGAATATAGAGAATTATTTTCGGTTAATTGTGTTTTAAGGTGCGATACTTCAGTTCAGTTTGTAACTATTACTCAAGCTTATCAAATAACGGGGAATAATCCGTTAGAATACAAAGCAGATCCTTATGTAAGGAATGCAGAAGTGAAAATTTATTACGATGACAAAGTTGTAATATTTAAAGATACAAGCATAACAAGAGAAGATACATCGAGGTATAATACGGATTTGCATTTTTATTATGCAAAGAATTTTAAGCCTGAAGAAAACAAAGAATATGAGATTGATGTTCTACTACCAAACGGAAGAAGATTAAGTTCAAGAACTACTACACCGACTAATTTAGAATTTTTAAAACAAAGTAGCAGTTTACTTATAACGAATGATCCTATTGAACAGCTAAGTTATTATTGGAAAATTACAAATAATGATGTTGTTTATGTTCCGCGATTAACATTTTATTACTATAAAACAATTGACGGTGTAAAAACTAAATATAAAAAACAGATCCCGTTAAGGTATGAAAAACAGGGGGTTAATAGCGTTGGCGTTTTCCCTAAACCTGATAAACACCCTTATGTTTTTTATGATATGGAGGTTGTTAGGCAAACTTTTGAAGAAATAAGCAAAGGGGATCCGTATAAGGGGAATTATTCAATTGTTTCCGGAACGTATTTCGAAATAATGGTGTTGGATGAAAATTTGTCAGCATATTATTCTACTTCTAATTCGGCATACGGAGAGTTTTCTGTGAAAATTGATGAAACAGATTTTACAAACATTAAAAACGGGTTTGGAGTTTTCGGTTCGTACATACACCAAGAAATTAGGGTGTCTTTTACGGAAGAATTTGTAAATTCGTTTGGTTATGCATTGGTTTTTAATTAACGAGAAGAATAGAAATGAAAACGAATATATTAATTTTAGCGATTTTATTATTATTTACAAGTTGTGAAAAAGATGTTTATATAACTCCTCCGCCTGATGTGCCGGCAAATGGTTATGCGTACATAAATTCAGTGCCTAACGGAGCAGCAATTTTTATTAACGGAAAAAACTCCGGCAAAGTAACTCCCGATAGTTTAACATATATCGAATACGGGGCGGCTTTATTAACTCTTAAAAAAGACGGATTTTATGATACTACTTTTACAGTAGTTTTTGCTAAAGATGTAAAAAATGAAATTTCTGTTGATTTTACGAAAAATCCAAGAATGTTGGGAAGTATAAGTTTTACATCTATTCCATCCGGCGCCGAAATATTTATTAATGATTCATCAATAAATCGAACTACTCCTTTTAAAGTAAACAATGTAATACCAGGTACATATTCGGTTAAGTGCAAAAAAACCGGATTTAGAGATGTAGAAGGTACGGTAAAAGTAACAAGCGGAGTTGTTGCTCCTTCTTATTTGACACTACAAGATACGACAAAATGGGTGGATTACAAAACGACTAATTCAGGGTTAAGTGCTAACGAAACTACGGCGATTGAAATAGACAAAAATAATAGAATTTGGATAGGTACTGAAAATAAAGGGATTTCAATACTTGCCAACAACAACTGGGAAAATTTTAACACCGAAAATAGCTTAATTCCTTCAAATAAAATAATTTGTCTCTCAAAGGATTTATTGGGGAATATTTTAATAGGAACAGATAAAGGTTTTGTTAAGTATTCAATGGGTACTTGGGAAGTATTTAATATAAGTAATAGTAATTTGCCGAATAATTATATTTCTGATATAGCTGTTTATAATGATGAAATATGGCTTGCCACTAAATCAGGTTTAGCAAAATTTAATAACGGAAATTTCTCAATTTATAATACAAGTAATAGTTTATTACCTGATAATTGGGTAACGGCAGCCGGATTTAGAAATAACGGTAAATTATATGTCGGAACTTATTACGGAGGAATTGCCGAGATGAACGGGGATAGTTTTTCAATTTACTCAAAGCCTACTACAAATTTACCCGGGAATTCCATCACTTGTATAAACGGAGATAAAAACGGAAAAGTTTGGTTTGGTCATCTGCCCACATCGAATGAATCCGGTGGATTATCTTATTTTAATGGTACAAAATTTACTACAATATCGGGGTTAACGGTAAATAAAATTAATAATATTTTTACTGATAATAATAACGTTACTTGGGTAGGTACAGATGACGGAATTGTAACTTTTGATATAAATTTAACAAAAACACTTATCCTCGTTCAAAATACGGGTTTAACCAATAATTTTGTTAGGTCAATAAAACAAGATAAAACCGGGGCGATATGGATAGCCACATACGGAGGAGGGGTTTGTAAGTATAAAAAATATTGAAACTTTAATAATTGAAATATTTATAAGAATAGATAATTATTTAAATTGCAATTATAATAATCAATTGTTAAGTTTAAAGGTTATAATTAAATTTTTATTTTACTAAACGGAGATACAATGAAATACCTTTTTTCTGTAATTTTAGCAGTATTTTTAATAAGTACTGTTGCTTGCCAAAGCAAAGTAGAAAAAAAAGATCTAAAAACATTTAAAGATAGTGTTAGTTATGCAATCGGTTATGATATCGGTTCTAACTTCAAAAATCAAGAAATTGATGTAGAATTAGAGATGGTTAAAAAAGGAATTGAAGCCGGATTAACCGATACTTCTGCTGCAGCTGCTATTTTTACAAAAGAAGAACTACAACAAATTTTTGGATCATTACAACAAAAAATGATGGAAAAACAACAATCAAAAATGGATGGAGTTGCTAAGAAAAATAAAGAAGTTGAAGATAAATTTTTAGCAGAAAATTCAAAGAAACCCGGTGTTGTTACATTACCTAGCGGTTTACAATATAAAGTAGTTAAAGCCGGAAACGGTGCTTCACCGAAAGCTACTGATAAAGTTACAGTTCATTATCGCGGAACGTTAATTAACGGTCAAGAATTTGATAGCTCGATTGGTAGAGGCGAACCGGTTACTTTCCCTGTTAACGGTGTTATTCCCGGTTGGACAGAAGCTTTACAATTAATGAAAGTTGGCGATAAATGGGAGTTATATATTCCTTCGGCATTAGCTTACGGAAACAGAGGAGCAGGTCAACAAATTGAACCGGGTGCTACTTTAATTTTCGAAGTTGAATTATTAGGAATCGGTGAACCCGAGAAAAAATAAGTTTTAGTGATATATTGAATAAACAAAAAGCCCCTTTTTAGGGGCTTTTTTATTTTATTAAAGTCTTAAGTTTTTTATAGTCAATCTTCCCATTGTTATTATAAGGTATTTCTTTAATTATAAAATATTTTTTAGGAATTTTAAAATTCTCAAGTTTTTCCCTTAAATATTTATCTACACTTGGTATATCTATTTGATTTTTGCTTAAAATAAAAACAACGGGAATTTGACCCCAAATATCGTCTTCAATTCCAAATACTATAGCATCATTTATTTCATCCAATTCCAATATTTTCTCTCTAATTTCATCAGGAGAAATGTTTTCGCCACCCGAAATAATAATATCATCAATACGTCTTTCTACTATTAAATACCCGTTTTCATCCAAATATCCGTAATCTTTTGAGTAATGAAAGTTATTGTTTTTAGTTTCTGGATAATCATTTAAGTCCGTATTTATATAAGAACTATATAGCGTATCCGTTTTTATTATGATTTCTCCTTTTATATTCGGAGTGTTCGATAATACATTATTTGTGTTAATATACAATTCTACATTATGGAAAGGTCTACCCGAAGTGTTTGGATCTATTTCTAAATCTTTAGGGGATGCAATTGTAACCATGCTGCACGTTTCGGTACTACCATAAACTTTATATAATTTAATTCCGTTATGTAATGCTTGGCGTACTAGTCGCTCGTCTGATTTGGCGCCGCCCAAAATAACCGCTTTGCATTTGGATAAATCAACATTATCGTTTAATAAATCTTGTAACTGTTTTGGTACAAGAGAAATGTAATCGATGTTGTGGTCTTGAATTGATTTTTTTATATCTTTATAATTATTTGAATCCGGTATAATTATCTTTGCACCGGCTAATATGCTTCTGAACATTATCATTAAACCCCCTATATGGTTAAAGGGTAAGGAAGCAAGGAAAGTATCATCAGAAGATACATTAAAATAATTGTTAAATTTTGTTGCTGAATTAATTATGGAATTTAAAGAAATTATTACTCCTTTAGGAGATGTAGTACTCCCTGATGTAAATAGTAATAATTCATGATTTTTGATAGCAGTATTATTAATATCAAAGTTTATCATGTCATCATTACTAATTAAATAATTGGTTTTGAAGTTGCAAGCTGTTTCTTTTGCTTTGGAAATGTGTAATTTGTTATCCAATATAGCCGGGCGTGAATTTATATACCAAATATAAAATAACAATTTTGCAGTATCTATTATTGAGGAATTATAAATTGCAATTTGAGTAGAACCCTTTAAGTTATAATCAGTATAATCAGTTAATGAAGAAGAATATAACTCACTATATTTTAATTTCTCATTTTTTGAAACAAAACACAAATTTGAATTAGAATTGTTTACGTTTGGGAATAATGAAAAGATATTTTTATCTAAATAGGAACGCGTGAAATTTTCTTTATTGATTGAGAAGTTATTAATTAAGTACCCATTGTTAAACGAAAAAATATTGTTATTGTCTCTAATCATTCGAAACGTATCAAGTCCGTGAGATGAATTTAATCGGAATGAGGCAATGTAAAATAAAACATCCGCGGAATAATAGCTTTCAAATGTTGATGATATTATAAAATTGATTTTGCAATATTTCTGATCGTTTAATATTTTTAAAATTGCTCCGATATTACCTAATAATGTAGGTTTTAAGACAAAAGTGCTAATGTTGTATTTATTATGAATATCCATAATATCCATAATGTTAAACTGTGTAGAATCTAATGCGATTTTATGTGAGTATTTATTAAGGTGTTTTAATTCATCCAAATTATTTATAGGATCTTCAATATATTCAAACTCAATCTTGTTTAACTTCTCTAAATAATCGTTAATAAGCTTTTGAGGAATTCCGCAATTCGGGTCTAATCTTATAGTTAGCCTATTCTTAAATAAAGAATATATATCATTAAGTACTCCATACTCAAATTCGAATTCAATAATTCCCATCTTAAACTTAATTGTATCATAACCTTCGTTTAACAGGTCATTTGTTTTTTGGATTACTTTGTTATCTGCTAGAGATAATAAACCGTTTACCTTTATTTTATTATTCTTGTTTTCTTTTAATAAATCATTTTTTGTATATAAATAATATTTTAAAAATATTGATTGTAAAGCAAAATTTAACGATGGGGTTTTGCATAATGAATTTATAAAATCGAATTGAGCAAACGGGTCGGAATGAATTTCTTTTGATATTAATTCCGACAAAATATCTTTAAGGTTATTTATTACATCAGATAAAGTTTCTTTTGAAAAATCAGGTAAGGGCGCTGCCTCTCCCGTTAATAATAAATCATGGTCAAATATAATATCTATTAATAATGATTCCCTATTAAACACGCTTGATTTAGAAGAGACAAATGGAGTATTTAATTGATAATTAAATACTCTATAATTTATTGAAGAAATTCTCATAATAAAATACCGATAGCAAACAACAATCCGTAAATAGCTGAAAGCTTGGCGGTTAACGCAAGAGTATTATTTAATTCCGTTCCGGAAAAAGTGAAAATCATTTTTATTAATTTAATTGCTATCGGTAAAGATAAAATAGGAATGAAAATAAATAAACTGAGATTAAAGCTAAAGTAAACGATTGGTAAAATTGCATAAGATAAAATCATAAAAAGCAAATATTGGTAACGAGTAAATTTACGTCCAAATTTTACTGCAAGTGTATGTTTTCCCGAAAGTTTATCGGCATCAATATCTCTATAATTATTTACAACCAAAATATTTGTTATTAATGCACCTACAGGTACCGAAGCTAAAAAGACAAATGCATTCACCTGAAAAGCTTGAACAAAATAAGTTCCAACAGTTCCTACAAAACCAAAAAAAAGAAAAACAAAAATATCTCCCAATCCGTTATAAGCTAAAGGATATGGTCCTGCAGTATAAGCAATTCCGGCAAAAATTGATAAGATACCAATAAGAAAAACTATGAAGCCTCCTAAATAAACCAAGTACATTCCTAATGAAAAAGTAATAAAAAAAGTCAAAAATATGGCAAACTTCATTTCGGTTACACTTATTAATCCGGACGCTAAGGCTCTTCTTGGACCCAATCTATCATCTCTATCACTTCCGGCTAAAAAATCATAAAGATCATTAACAAAATTAGTCCCGACTTGAATTAATACTGAGCATATTAAAGCAATTAGGAAAGCAATCAAACTGAATTTATTATCCTTAATAGCTACGGCAGTACCAACTAAAACAGGAGCAATAGCTGCCGGCAATGTTTTAGGTCTGCTTGCCAAAATCCAGCTTTCGATCTTCGAAATATTTTTAACTACTTCTGTATTCATAAACTAAGGTACTCTGGGGAATTTTGAAAAATCAGGCTTTCTTTTTTCGTTGTAAGCGTTTCTACCTTCTTGGGCTTCATCACTCATATAATATAATAAAGTTGCATTTCCGGCGAGTTCTTGAATTCCGGCTTGACCGTCAAGTTCGGCATTAAAAGCAGATTTTAGCAATCTTATAGCTAACGGACTATGTTGCAAAATTTGTTTAGCCCATTTTATGCCTTCTTCTTCAAGTTGTTCAATAGGTACAACTTTATTAACTAAACCCATATCCAATGCTTCTTGGGCATTGTATTGAGCACATAAATACCAAATTTCTCTTGCTTTTTTCTGTCCTACTATACGAGCTAAATAACTACTTCCAAATCCTCCGTCAAAGCTACCTACTTTTGGACCGGTTTGACCGAAAATTGCATTTTCAGCTGCAATTGTCAAATCGCATACAACGTGTAAAACATGACCGCCACCAATAGCATAACCGGCAACCAAAGCGATTACAGGTTTTGGAATGCTGCGTATTTGTTTTTGTACATCCAATATATTTAATCTCGGAATCCCGTCTTTCCCTACGTAACCTTTATCTCCTCTAATTTTCTGGTCTCCTCCGCTACAAAAAGAATATTTTCCGTCTTTAGCAGGACCGTTCCCTGTCAAAAGGATTACTCCTATTTGGCTATCCTCTCTAGCATCATTAAAAGCATCATATAATTCTTTTACAGTGTCCGGTCTAAATGCATTCCGAACTTCCGGTCTATTTATTGCTATTCTTGCAATTCCTTCTGCTTTTTCGTATGTAATATCTTTATAATCTTTAGCTTTAATCCAATCAATCATTATAACCTCGTTTTTTAATAAAAACACGTTTTAAATTTATAAAGTTTCTAAGAAATATTCTATTTTTTTGATAAAATCATTTTGGTTTTCAAAATGCGGTATATGACCGGCATTTTTAATAATGCAATGTCGGGAGTTTGATATAAGTTTATTCATTTTGATATTTATATCAGTATATTTATTGTCTAACTCGCCTGTAATTAAAAGTACTGGTAAAGTTAAATTTTTAAGTTTATCCCATTTAGGTTCCATTATACCTTGGCTAAATCCAATTAATAATTTACTAACTTCTTTAGGGTTGTTGTTAGCTCTTTTTTTTGTTAAAAAATCTTTAATATCAGTACGTAAACTTAAAGATTGAAAAATGGGAGAATTATACCAATTACAGATAAAATCTTGATAATTATTAATCATCTTTTCGGAAAGCTCTTTATCTTTCTTCATCCTTTCTTCTCTTTCCAATTGGTTTTCTATACCCGGGGTTCCGCTTTCTAATATCAACGCCTTTATCAGAGTCGGATTTTGAGAAACTAAAGATAAAGCGGCTCGTGCCCCTAACGAATACCCAATTAGTATAATTTCTTTTGCGCTTTGTTTTTCAATAATTTTTTTTATTTCATTTACCAAGTAGTGTTCTGAATAAACTTTCTCACGTTCTAAAGGAGTAAACTTGCCATGCCCCGGTAAATCAATTACTAAAGTTTTATATTTTTTGCCTATGGAAGTATTTATAACGTTGTCCCAATCACCGGAGTCTCCTAAAAAACCATGCAAAAATATTAATAAAAAATCTTTATTAATTTTCTCCATACGTTCGGTTATCCCACAATATTCTTCTTTAATTGCTCTAAATACTTGGTAGATGATTGTATATCGGTTTTTATATGTAATACAATCGGCATTTTTATTTCAATAAACATAGAAATACTTTTATCAAGCTTTTCCTTTGAATCAATTAGTTTATATTCTAATCCGAATGCTTTTGTTAGTTCTCTAAGATTCTGATTATGAGGAGTGATAAAATAAGGACTTAACAGCTTTTTATTTTTTGAAATGGGGAGCATATTAAATATACCTCCTCCGTTATTATCAACAATAATTATACAAATCGGAAGGTTTAATTGCTTTATATACATTAAGCTACCGATATCGTGCAAAAATGCTAAATCCCCGGTTATAAATAATGAAGGTTTACCGTGTGAATATGTAATTCCAGCAGATGTGGCAGTATTTCCGTCTATTCCGCTTGCCCCCCGATTACAGAAAATCTTGTTTTTACTATTTTTTTGCAAAGCAAATAATTCGAGATATCTAATCGGCATACTATTAGAAACAACTATGGAAATATCAGTATGTGTTTTTTCGGAAATATGTTTAAATATATTCCCCTCAAATGTAAACGGGTAATTCTTTAACTCACTTAATTTAGAGGAATCAATTTTTTTATTAAGTTCAATTAATGTTTTAAAATCATCATGAAAAGTTGACTGTTCGAAAGAATCGAAAAAACTTAATGCGAAATCTGCAAAAGTGTTTCCGCATACCGAGTAAATTGTTTCTACTGTTTTAGAAGGATCGAATAGATCCCCGAACCTATTAATTAAAATTTTTTTTGATTTAGTCTTTTCAAAAAGCTCTAATATTTTTTTGTTGATAGGTGTTCTTCCGAACTGTACAATAATATCCGGAGATATAATCTTTTCGTTAGCTTTATCTTCTAGTAAAAAGGGGAGGTTGTTGAGTAAAATACCCTGGTCATTACTATGATTAAACCGAAATGACGATAAAATATCGGCATATATTAAAAAACCTAACTTTTTGGATAGTGAATAAATTGTCGAGTAAAAATTTTCATTATAATCACCGCCGCCTATAATAAACAACCCTTTTTTGTAATTTTTAAATTCGTACAATAATTCACTTAACTCAACTTTTTGGCATTCGGTTAATTCATTACTATTAGAGGTATTTAATGATATTTTACTATTAATATATTCAATAAAAATTTCTTGTAATTCTATATTGTAATTATCCGGTTCAAGTGGTTTAGAGAAAGGGAAGTTTACATGAACAGGACCTTTATTGTTATATTTTGAAATATTAAAACATTTAGTAGTCCGTTCTATTAAATTATCAATAGTTTCAATATTGGGCTTTAAATCGTTAAAATAAAAGTAACCCCTAATGTGATTACCAAAAATATTATCTTGATTGATAGTCTGATTTTCTCCGCAATTAAGCAGCTCGGGAGGTCTATCTGCTGAACAAATAATTAAAGGAATTCGACTTTGATAAGCTTCTACTATTGCCGGATAAAGTTCTGCAACTGCGGTTCCGCTTGTTGTAACTATCAATACGGGATTGTCTGTAGATTTTGCAACCCCTAAAGCAAAAAAAGCTGCCGAACGCTCATCTAGTATAACTGTTTTATTAATCTTTTCATTAGCATCTAATGCTGCGATTAACGGAGTATTTCTGCTTCCGGGGGAAATAACTGCTTCAGTTACCCCTAAAGTTTCTAATCTATTAATAAAAACCGAAGAGTATAAAAAATTATCATTATAGTTCATCATAATCTTCAATCAAACTTAAAATCGGGATAAATTTGTATTCGGTTTCTTTATACTCTTTGGCTGCATCACTACCGGCAACAATACCACAACCTGCATAGGCATGCAAAACATCTTTTTTAATTAGTGCGCTTCTTAAAGCGACGTAAAAATCAGCATTTCCGTTCGGGCATAAATATCCTATTATTCCGCTATATAGTCCTCTATCAAACTTCTCAAGATTTAAAATAATATTCATCGCTTTATTTTTTGGGTGACCGCAAACTGCCGGAGTTGGGAACAACTTTTCAATAACGTTAAAAGTCGTAGTTTTTTCTTTAAATGTTGCCGAAACATTTGTTAATAAATGTTTGATGTATTTTAGATCTTTAATTTTGGGCTCAGTATCAAATTTTTGATTGATTGTAATATCTTTTAACCCTTCTAAAATATAATCTAAAACTTGTTTATGTTCATTTAAATTTTTAGGGTCATTTAATAAATCTTCGGTATCTCCGTTAGTCTGACTTCCGGCTAAAGCCTCTGTCTCTATTTTGTTTCCTCTTAAAGCCAGAAACTTTTCAGGGGTAGCTCCAAAAAAGAGCGAAGAAAGTTTTTTATATCCAAAAATCAAACTTTCAGAATGCCTTTCGCTCAATTTTTCAAAAATTCTGGCTGCAGAAATAGTTTCGATATTCTGTTTTAGAGCGATAGACTTTTTACGAGCTAAAACCACTTTAGAGACATCATTTTGTGAGATTTTATGTAACGCCGATTTTACAATAGATTCCCAATACTTAGGGTCTGTGCTTTCATATACTTTCCCGTTTAGAATTGAAGTAATGTTTTCGTTGCAATTTCCGGACGTGCAATTTATTTTATCCCAAAGCAAGTTATCAGAAGGGAAATTCAGGGGATTAGTATTAATTATTAATCCATAATCCGCATCAAATCTATAAATTAATACTTTTGGTATAAAAAAATCATAATGATTATAGTCATTCCAAAGTTCAGTTGTCTCCTCACTAAATTTAATTCCGCCACAAATAATAGGATATGTTTCAATCGGATAGTTAAAACTTATTTTATGCTTAATAAGAGGATACAAATTAATAAGTTTATTTTCTGCAAGGATTTTTTTAGAAATAGGCAGTTCAATTCTACCAAGAGCAATAAATTGTTCGTTTTTTGAAGTATTGTGCCAATAAAAATAATCATCCTTTGTAAAGTTATCCAATAAAGTCAAAAGATTCAATTTATCTAAGTTGAATTTATAACTATAATACTTTGATAAATTTTTTGTATTTTTAAGGTTGTTATTTATAAATTCTCTTATTTCGCTAGTGATGAACATAAAGAGAAAAAACTCCATTTTAATATTCAAATATAAAAAATAATAGGCAAATAAATATTATTTGTTAATTATTTACAGTAAAAAATGAAAAATATAAAAGTTAACATAGAAAATTCCGTAGTTGAAATTTCAGTTCGTAGAAGTAAAACAGCTAAATATGTAAAGTTGCAATTACATCCCAAACGAGGTTTTGAAGTCGTACTTCCGTATCGGGCAACAAATAGTTTTGCTTACGATATAATTAATAAAAACACGGAATGGATTGAGCAGGTTCATAACTAAAGTAAAAAACAGCAAAAAAAGTACTATTATTTAGGTGAATTGGTCACTTATGAAAATTTCCAAATTTGTTTAAGTCTGAAACCGGAATAGAATTTATATTTGATGATTTAAAAGAACTTTCTCTTGAACTTTATGACGATTATTTAAGAATTAAAGGGAACGAACATCTTCCAAAGCGTACTTTAGAACTTTCCAAACATATGAATTTGGGTTTTGATACGCTTAGAATTAAAGGATTAGTTAATAGATGGGGTAGTTGTAGTAGTAAAAAAATAATTACTCTTAATTATAGACTTATGCAATTTGAGCCGATTTTAATTGATTATGTAATTGTTCACGAGTTATGTCATTTAATTGAAATGAATCATTCTACTAAATTTTGGAAATTAGTAGGTCAGATTTTTCCTAATTATTTGGAATTACGAAAGCGTTTATCTGAATATAGATAATTAATAGGCTAAAATAGAGTAGTTTAAACCCTTTTGTTGAATAAGGTACTTTTTTTTGTTATTTTTACAAATTATTTTAAAATAATTTGTAAAAGAGTACATATGAAACAGAGTAAAGCTTTTATTCCCACATTGAAAGAAGTTCCTGCCGATGCAGTTATACCAAGTCATATTTTGATGCTACGTAGCGGAATGGTACGCATGTTAAGTGCCGGTATATATTCGTTCTTACCGTACGGATATATGATATTAAAAAAAGTAACCGATATTATCCGTGAAGAGATGGACGCAATTGGCGGTCAAGAATTTCATTTACCGGCATTAAACCCTAAAGAAATTTGGGAACAGACAGGACGTGTGGAAGCTTTTGGCGATACAATGTTCCATATTAAAAATCGTGATTATGTTTTAGCTCCTACTCATGAAGAAATTATGACGCACCATGCGGTAGGTGTTTTGAAATCACATAAGGAATTGCCTCAAATTTGGTATCAAATTCAAACTAAATTTAGAAATGAAGCTCGTCCGAGAAGCGGTGTAATACGTGGTCGTCAATTTTTAATGAAAGATTCTTATTCGTTTGACACTTCGTTTGAAACTTTAGATAAGTCATATGATTTACACGATAAAGCATATAGAAAAATATTCGAAAGATGCGGTATAAAATTCTTTGTGGTAGGTGCTTCAAGCGGTGCTATGGGGGGCAGTAAATCCGAAGAGTTTATGGTAAAGAGTGACGCCGGCGAAGATACCGTTGCATATTGCGAACATTGCGGTTATGCTGCCAATGTTGAAGTTGCTAATTCAATTGTTGATTCTGCAAAACACCATGATGAAAGTAAAGAAGTTTATGAAATTTCCACACCAAATATAAAATCAATTGATGAACTTTGTGAGTTTTTAGGAATTCATGAATCAGAGACTGCGAAATCAAGAGTGTATATGCTTAATAACGAAACTCCTATTTTAGTTCTAATGTGTGGTAATGATGAAGTAAACGAAACAAAATTGCCTGCTGTTTTAGGTGGTGAAGTTCGTCCATGTCATCCTGAGGAATTGAAAGAAATTAGCGGAGCTGATGCAGGAAGCATTGGACCGATTAACTTTAAATTTAGAATAATTGCCGATAATAGATTAAAAAATGCTAATAATTTATTTAGCGGTGCTAATAAAAATGATTACCACTTAGGCGGAATTGATTTAGAAAGAGATGTTCCTAATATTACATATCATGACTTGAGAGTTGTTAAAAGCGGTGAAACTTGTACAAGATGCGGAAATAAATTAGATGTATTTAAGGCGATTGAACTTGGACATATTTTTAAATTAGGTACTAAATATTCCGAGGCACTAGGGGCTAATTATTTAGACGAAAACATGAAATCACATCCAATTGTAATGGGAAGTTACGGAATTGGCTGCGAACGTGTTATGGCTTGTTATATTGAACAACACAATGATGAAAACGGCATTATTTTGAATAAAGCCTTAGCTCCTTTCCATGTTCATATTTTAGGTCTTAATATGAAAAAAGATACCGTTATTGAAACATGTGAAAAGATTTATAATAAATTTAAGGAATTAAATATTCCCGTTTTATTAGACGATAGAAATAGCGTACAAGCAGGTGTTAAATTTAAAGATGCTGATTTATTAGGCACTCCTGTTCAAGTAATAATAGGCGAAAAGGGATTGCTCGAAAATGTGGCTGAAGTTAAAGTTAGGGAAACCGGAGAAAGATTAAAAGTCTCTTTAGATGAACTTTATACAAAGGTTCAAGAATTATTAAAATAATATATTGATTTTTTTATTTTACCCCTTAGTCTAATTATTTGCCTAAGGGGTATTTTATTTTATCGGGAAAAAT
>JAEXOD010000210.1 GCA_023447335.1 Bacteroidota bacterium | reverse complement strand
GCTGTTGCCCCCATATTAACTTCTAAGAAAAGTTTAACGTTATCTTCAAGTCTACTAATTTCTTCACTTAAAGTAGATGCATAAGCTTCAAATTCCTGTCCTAAAGTCATGGGAACGGCATCTTGTAACTGGGTTCTACCCATTTTTAATATATGAGCGAATTCCTTTCCCTTTTTACGGAATGAATCTACTAACAATTTTAATACGGCAATAAGTGTTTTATTCGATTTAAGCAATGCTATTTTAACCGATGTTGGGTAAGCATCGTTAGTAGATTGAGATAAGTTAACATGATTATTTGGGTGGCAATATTTATATTCACCTTTATCATAACCTAAAATTTCAAGCGCACGGTTTGCAATAACTTCGTTTGCATTCATATTGGTAGAAGTTCCGGCACCGCCTTGAATCATATCGACAACAAAATGAGTGTGATATTTTCCGTTAACAATTTCGTTGCAAGCCTGAATTATTGCATCGGCAATCGGTTTAGATAACAACCCTAAGTCATAATTAGCTTTAGCAGCCGCCATTTTAACAATAGCAAGCCCTTCAACTAATGCGGGATATGCTGATAAACTAACTCCGCTAATACTAAAGTTTTCTAAAGCTCGTAATGTTTGAACACCGTAGTAATACTCGTAAGGCACTTCTCTATCACCTAATAAATCATGTTCTGTTCGTGTGCGACCGCTTTCATATTGTGCGGCGATGTTGATAACGCGAGCGTTTGTTTGTCTCATCCTTCGCGAAATAACGCGAGCAACGTGGTTATATATTTTAACTGCTATTGTTCCATAATCATCAATTAGGCTTTGAAATTTCTCACGTGTTAATAAAAATATTGTAGATTCTAATAATGCTCTTGCGTTAGTGCTATGAGGGGAATCATCTAACAAAGCACCTTCTCCGATAAAATCGTAACGACTAAAAAAAGCTAAACGTTTTTCTTCTCCAAACGGAGTGCGTTTAAATAATTCAACTTCACCTTCGTAAATAACAAACAAATTTTTGCGAGGGTTGTTTTCGTAAAACAAATATGCATCTTTTTCAAAAGTTTTAATTTCAATTAAATTGGTAATTAGTTCAAGCTCGGTATCGCTCAAATCCTTAAATAAAACAATTTTTTTCAAAAATTCTTTAACAACATTGGTGTCCATAATCAACTCAAATAGATAATTAAATATTAATATTATATTAAATAAATTAATCAACTTAAAAATAGTATTCAAGTATTTTTTTAGATTTTTGAAATATTTTTTAATTATACTAGTTAAATTTAGGTATTTAAATTTTTTATAAATTTTTCAAAGAAAACAAACAAATATTGGTTAATTTCGTCTAAACAATTTTAGAAATTTTGGAGAAAATATGAGTAATATTGAATTAATTTCGAGGGAAACAGAACAAACATTGGAAATTAGAGCAGTTGTAACAATGCCGAAGATGCCTAAGGTTATTAAACAGTCGTATGATATCATCTTAGAATATATGAAAAGAAAAAACATCCCCGTAACAAAAGCTCCTTTTGTAAAGTATGAAAAATTAGATTGGGTTAAGTTAGATACACAAAACAAAGTTATAGGGTTTTTTAAAATGTTTACTCAAAAATGGGACGTAGTAATCGGATTTCCGATAGATAGGGTAGTTCCGGATGAGGGACAGATTAAGTGCGGAAAAATAGAAGGTGGAAAATTTTTGATGACAATGCATGTTGGCTCATATATGCAGGTGGGTAATACATATGAGAGAATGCTAAAATATTTAAAAGAAAAAAAACTTACACCTAAATCGGAATCAATTGAGTATTATTTAAATGATCCTAAAAAAGTTAAAAAAAGTGAATTGGAAACAATGGTACTAATTCCGATAGAAGGGAAATAAAAAAATTGGGAAGAGATGAATAAAAATTACATTTTCTTCCCGTTTAAGTTTTAATAATTAAAAATATGAGCCCTGTACGGTTTTAATTCAACAAACAATCCTTGATGATAACTTTCTAAGCTGCCACGAGTATAGTTAATGTTGTTTAAGACGTCTCGAAGTTCAAAATTATCGGGATAACCGACAACATCCAATTTTATTCTTGCAATAGAAGTCGTATTTGAGAGATTAACTACAACCAAAATGCGTTCATATTTATAACGCCATTCATAAGCTATTAAATTTCTAAAAGTATAATTAGTGTCTATAACGGGCAAAACGGTAATTAAATGCCAATCTCCATACTTAAAAATATCATTTTTGGTTATTTTTAATAGTTTATAATAATAATCTTGTAAGCATTTTAAGATAGGTTCTTTGGGTTCCCTTCCTAATTGAACCGGTAATTTAATTTTTTTCCCTTCAAATTGTCCATCATGAAACATTCTCATTCCTGTTAAGGTGCTTATTAGCGTTGCTGCTGCCATAGACTTTTCTTTTCCTAATAAAGCGACAGCACGTTTTTCATCGTGGTTTTCGATAAACCTACAAGAGCGTTCTTGATAATCGGGATCAGCATAAAGATGTCCTAAAATATCTTTAGGAGAGCCGCAAGCAATTCTATCGATAAGCTTTTTATCATAAGTATAATCAAATCCTAACTGCTGAAGTTCCCACTCAAGATCCCAATAAGCTTCGGCAAGAAATACAAATTCAGGGTTGTCAATTTTGATAGCATTAATAGCTTCTTGCCAAAATTGAGTGTCAGGCATAGAATAACCCATTTTGTTTAATGCCCCGCCCCACGTGTTATTAAAAACATTATTAAGTGTTAACATTGCCATATCACAACGTAAGCCGTCACAAAGTTGAGATATATCTTTAAGTAAATTAATTTGATACTCGCGGGCTTCCTTGCAAAAATAATTAACTTGAATAGTATCTTTCCAAGCAGGAAAAAAAGGATCCCTTCCGTGAGCATAAATTACATCGTCCATTTTAAAAGGTTTAAAATAAGTATAAGGATCACGTGCATAAATTTCACTATCAGCAGGTAAGAATAATTCCGGATTAGTTTTTAAGAGGGAAGTATCTGCACTATAATGATTGGAAACAAAATCCAACATTAACTTAATACCTCTTTTATTGAGTTTTTCTTTTAATAAGATTAAACTTTCGTTACTACCAAGCATGGGGTTTATCACATAGGTGTCAATCGAATATGGAGAACCTATTATATCTTCGTGCGACCAATCTCTTAAAGCATTAGAATATTCTTTAACCAACCCCTCTTCAAAACAGTACTTGTCTATTGTTGAAGAGCAGGTTTTCCAAACACCCATAAGCCAAACAAAATCAATACCTAGTTCGGCAAGGTTATCCCAATAGCTATCCGGAACCTGATCAAGCGTAATTGTTTCACCGCTTTCAGGATAAAAGTTTTTAATCCAAACACGTGTATTAATTTCGTATAAATTTATATTAGGTCTCATGATAACTATGATTTATTTATAAAATATTTTAATTTTTTTGTAAACAGATTTAAATATATCAAATTTAGGAAAAGAAAAAAAATGTTTAATTTTTTAACTTTCTATTGCGATGTGAAAAAAAAATATTATATTTGCGTTAGTTCTTTAAAATTTTGTCGGGATTTAAAGCAAATTGCAACGACATTAAATAAATTGCTAAATAGCAGAAAGTTTTATGAATTTCCCGCTATTTGGCGGGTTTTTTTGTTTTAAATGCCAACAGTCGAGATTTATTACATATTGCAACGACTTAAAACAGTGCTAAAAAGTATAAGGGAAAAGTTTAAAAACCCCGCTTTTTAGCGGGGTTTTTTTGTTTTAAAAATAATTAAAAATAAAATAAATACAAGGAGAAAAAGATGAACGAATTAACACAAATATTGGAAGCAATACCTGTAGATCCTTTAACAGGAGCAGTAGCAGTACCTATTTATCAAACATCAACGTATGTTCAAGAGTCACCGGGCGTAAATAAAGGGTTTGATTACACTAGAACAAATAATCCCACAAGAAAAATTTTAGAAACAATAATTGCTCAATTAGAAGGAGGAGCCGTTGGTTTAGCATTTGCAAGCGGGCTTTCGGCAATTGATTCCGTAGTAAAATTGTTAAAAACCGGAGATGAAGTTTTAGCCGTTGATGATATTTACGGAGGAGCGTTTAGATTATTTACGACAATTTATAATAATTTTGGTATAACGATAAATTTTGTTGATACAACCGATGTTGATAATGTAAAAGCAGCAATAAACGAAAAGACAAGATTAATATGGTTAGAAAGCCCGACTAATCCGTTGTTAAAAATTTCGGATATTGAAGAAATTGCAAAAGTTGCAAAGGAAAAAGGAGTGTTGTTATGTGTTGACAATACTTTTGCATCACCTATATTTCAGAATCCGCTTAAACTTGGGGCAGACATAGTAATACATAGTGCAACTAAATATATCGGTGGTCATACAGATGTTTTGGCAGGGTTAGTTGTTGCAAAAGATGCAGCAATAGGCGAGCAGTTAAAATATGTGCAAAATGCAACCGGTGCAGTGCTTTCCCCTTTTGATAGTTGGTTATTAATTAGAAGTTTGGAAACATTGAAAATTAGAGTTGAAAAACATTCAGAAAACGCTAAAAAGGTTGCTGAATTTTTAACAAAGTTACCGGGAATAAAAAATGTTTATTTCCCAGGATTAACTACACACAAAAATTATGAAGTTGCAGTTAAACAACAAAAATTACCGGGAAGTATGATATCTATCTCTTTTGAAGAAGATACGGAAGAGACTGCGGTAAAATTTGTAACCTCTACAAAAATATTTAAACTTGCCGAAAGTTTAGGCGGAGCCAAAAGTTTAGTTAGTCACCCTGCCAGCATGACTCATAAATCTATTCCGCGAGAAAAAAGATTGGCAGGTGGCATTACCGATAGTTTAGTTAGGCTTTCGGTTGGTTTGGAAGATGCTGATGATTTAATTGATGATATTAAACAAGCTGTTGAAAAATGTTTAACAAAGTAGATTTATAAAAGGATTAAAAGTGGAAACTGTAATATATAAATTTGGCGGTTCTTCGGTAGGAAGTCCGGATACTATAAGAAAGGTTATAGAAATTGTAAAAGCAGATAAAGAAAACAAACATTTGATTTTAGTATTTTCGGCTTTTCAAACAATTACAAATATATTAATCAGTACCGGAGAAAATGCCGCCTTAGGAAAAGAAGAATATAAAAACGGGTATACTTATATTAAAAATATTCATCTAACCGCAATTGAAAAATTAACCTCAGGAGAATTGCTACATTCAGCAAGAAGGAAAGTTAATTTATTGTTGGATGAATTAGAAAAACTGTTATACGGTATATGGTTAATAAAAGAACTATCTCCTAGAAGTAAAGATCATATAATGAGCTTCGGAGAAAGGCTTTCGTGTACAATTATAACAGCAGCTTTGAATAATGCCGAAATAGAAGCCGAATATATTGACAGTAGAAAACTTGTTAAAACAGATAACAATTTTGGAAATTCAAGGGTAATATTTAGTAAAACTGATAAGTCGATTCAGGATTACTTGTTTAATACGCAAAAAGTTAAAGTGGTAACCGGATTTATAGGTAGTACGATAGACGGAGAAACAACAACTTTAGGTAGAGGGGGTAGCGATTATACAGCCTCTATTTTAGGAGCTGCATTAAATGCAAAAGAGATTCAAATTTGGACCGATGTAGATGGTGTATTAACCGCAGACCCAAGAAAGGTAAAAAGTGCATTGCCTATAGAAAAAATGTCGTATGAAGAAGCACTTGAAATGAGTCATTTCGGAGCAAAAGTTATTTACCCGCCGACTATCCGTCCGGCATTAGTAAAAGGGATACCCATTTATATCAAAAACACATTCAATCCCTCGTTTGTGGGTACTTTAATTACTAATGAATCTATAACCAACGATTACGCAATTACGGGAATTTCGACCATTGAAAATATTACATTAATAAATGTTCAAGGGACAGGTTTAATTGATGTTGCAACTTTAGCCGGTAGAATATTTAAATTACTTGCTTACAATAATATAAACATTATACTAATTTCACAAGCTTCGTCCGGTCACTCAATCTGTTTTAGTATATATGAGGAATTTGCTACAAAAGCGGAAGAATTAATAAAAGAAGAGTTAAAGCATGAAATTAATGAAGGTTTAATAAATGGGCTAAGTGTAGATAGGGATGTTTCGGTTGTAGCGGTAGTAGGAGAAAATATACGTAATTTACCGGGAGTTCCTGAGAAAATATATCAAGCATTGGGAAGAAACGGTATTAAAATAGCTGCTGCCGCACAAGGTTCATCACGATTAAATATTTCATTGGTAATTGCCAAAAACGATGTTGGGAAGGCATTAAACGCTATTCATGATTCATTTTTCCTATCCCACTTAAAAGTAATAAATGTTTTTGTTTTAGGAACAGGAGAACTAGGCAAAACGCTTTTTGCACAGTTAAACAATCAATTACAACATCTCTATAACAATTTAAATCTAGAAATAAGAGTTGTAGGAATTGCAAATACCAGAAAAATGTACATTAACGAAAACGGAGTAAACGTTCAAAAATGGGAAGAGGAATTATTTAACAAAGGTAAATTAAGTAATACCGAAGAATTTATTCAGACAATTATTACCGGCAACTTACCAAATACGGTATTTGTTGATTGTACGGGTTGTGAATTAGTCGTAAAACATTATATGGGATTAATTACAAAGTCGATTTCAATAATAACTCAAAATAAAAAAGCTTGTACGGTTAATTATGAAATATATAAACAGTTAAAAAAGGCTGCTCAAAAATATAATGCAAAATTAGTTTTTGAAACAAATGTGGGTGCCGGGTTACCGTTCTTAAATACTTTGCAAGATTTATTAATAAGCGGAGATAAGATAATAGGTATTGAAGCAGTATTAAGCGGTACTTTAAGTTATGTGTTTAATTCAATTAACGAAACTAAAAGTTTTTCTGAAGCCGTGAAAGAAGCTTCGGAGTTAGGATATACCGAAAAAAATCCATTATTGGATTTGGATGGTACGGATATAGCTACAAAACTGCTTGTATTAATTAGAGAAGCAGGTTATAATGTAAATTTTGAGCAAATTAAGATAGATAAATTAATTGGTGATTACGAGAGAAATTTAGAAGACGCAAATATTTTTGATTATATAAAAAAATATGATGCTGAAATTGAAGAAAAAAGAAAAGATGCCGAAAGTAAAAATAAAGTTTTAAGATACGTTGCGGGATATGAAAATGAAGAAGCATATGTCAAATTAAAAGCAGTTGACAAAAAGCATTCGTTTTATGATTTAAATTCAAACGAGAATAGTATTTTATTTACGACTGTATATTATAACGAAACCCCTGTTGTTTTAAAAGGTCCCGGTGCAGGAATAAAAATTACATCCGGCGGTATATTAGCGGATATTATAAAAATTGCAAATTTTTTCTATTAAAATGGCTTTTTTTGCATTTTTATGCTTGCTTTATACAAAAATATGTCTTATATATACACTGTAAATTTGAAAAGTTATTTAATTATTTGCATAATTATAAATTATAAGGTTTGTCCATATGTTATCCTCGTGTATTTCACTAACATCCGTTATAACTACCGGCAGTCCCACAGGCTGAAGTTGGTGAATACTATTCTTTTAAACCGACTTTAGTCTAACTAGGTCGGTTTTTTTATTTTAAACAAGTAGATGAGGAGTTATGAAAGTATTAAAGTTTGGCGGTTCATCTGTTGGGAATGCAGAACGAATTACCGAAGTAGGAAAAATTATTAAGGATAAATTAAATAACGGCGAAAAATTTGCCATTGTCTTTTCTGCTTTTCAAGGAGTAACTGATTTATTAATTGATACCGGAATAAAAGCTTCCAAAGGTGATGTTAGTTATATAGAAAGTTTCAACATCCTTGCTGAAAAAACAAACGAAATTGCCGACTGTTTAAAAATAAAATCCCCCAAAAACAAATTTAAAAGTATTAACTTATTATTATCGGAAATAAGTGACCTATTACACGGAATATTCCTAATTAAAGAAATATCGTCAAAAACAATGGATAACTTGCTAAGCTACGGCGAAAGGATCTCTAATAACATTATTACGGAATATTTTAAGGGATTAGGAATTGATTCAAATTATTGCGATGCAAGAAACATTATAAAAACAGACAGTGCATTTGGTTCAGCTAAAGTTGATTTAACGAATACAGAAAAACTAATCCAAAATTATTTTGACAATACTGATAAAATTGAAATTATAACCGGGTTTATCGCTTCTAATAATGAAGGAGAAACAACAACTTTAGGAAGAGGCGGTTCGGATTATACTGCTGCAATTGTAGGGGCGGCATTAAGTGCTGAAGAAATTGAGATTTGGACAGATGTAGACGGAGTTTTAACTGCTGATCCTAGGAAAGTTAAAGATGCCTTCTCTATTTCGTTTTTATCTTACGAAGAAGCTATGGAATTATCTCATTTCGGAGCAAAAGTAATTCATCCCCCGACAATGTATCCTGCAATGGTTAAAAATGTGCCTATCAGAATTAAAAATACTTTTAATCCAAATTTTAAGGGGACTTTAATACAAAGTAATTCTGTTAAAGATAAATATGCGATTAAAGGAATTTCTTCAATAGATGAAGTTTCCCTTATTAGAGTGGAAGGTCCCGGAATGGTCGGAGTTGCCGGTATTGCAAAAAGACTGTTCGGTGTATTGGCAGATGAAGGAATAAATATTATTTTAATAACACAGGCATCTTCGGAACATTCAATTTGTTTTGCAGTACTACCCAAGTTTGCAGAAAAAGCAAAACAAATAATTAAAGGTGAATTTTATTACGAATTAAAAGACGGTCTTGTAAACGATATAGTAATAGAAGGCGGGTTATCTATTGTTGCCGTAGTAGGCGAAAATATGAGAAGTACTGCAGGTATTGCAGGAAACCTATTTTTATCGTTGGGCGAAGAAAAAATTAATATAGTTGCCATTGCACAAGGAAGTAGCGAATTAAATATATCCATGGTGATTAATAATTCTGATTTAAAACGTGCATTAAATTTAATACATAAAAGATTTTTCTTTAATGGAGCAAAAGAAATAAATTTGTTTATTGCCGGAACGGGTAGTATAGGTAATAAATTTATAGATATATTGGCAGCAAGAAAAGAAAAACTATTTTTGAATAAAAGAGTCAAAATAAATTTGATAGGAGTTTCAAATAGTAAAAAAATGATTTGGAGTGTTGACGGAATAAACGAAAAGGATTTTGAGAATAATTTTAACTTAATAGCCAAAACTTACTCGGGGAATAAATTTGTAGAACAAATAATACAATCCACATTGAAAAACAAAATATTAATTGATTGTACTTCCGGTAAACAATTAGCTGCGGAATACTTATTATTACTAAAAAACGGGATAAACATTGTTACGGCAAATAAGACTGCAAATTCAATAGATTATGGTTATTATCAAAAATTATCAATGATGCAAAAAATAGAGTATATTTTAACTATGAAGCTACAGTAGGTGCAGGACTTCCGATACTTAATACGATAAACGATTTGATAAATGCGGGAGACGAAATAGAAGAAATTGAAGCCGTGTTATCAGGAACGTTGGGATATATTTTTAATATACTATCAAGAGATGTTCCGTTTTCAAAGGCTATTAAAAAAGCTCAAAAAGAAGGGTATACCGAGCCGGATCCCAGAGATGATTTATCAGGGTTTGATGTATTACGAAAAATAATTATTTTAATAAGAGAACTTGGCGACGTAATAGAATCGGTCGCAGTTGAAAAAGAAGATTTAATAAGTAAAGATTTACTTGAAAACGGGACAATAGAAGAATTTTACAAAAATTTATTAAATGTAGATAAAGAATTTGAAGAGAGAAGATTAAATGCGGAAAATAAAAATCAAAAATTAAAATATATAGCTGAATATAAAAACGGTAAGGCGAAAATAAGTATAAAAAGCGTAGGGAAAGAAAGTCCTTTTTATAATCTAAGATTAACAGATAATATGATTGTACTTAAGAGTAAATATTATAAAAATAATCCTTTAATAATTCAAGGCCCCGGTGCGGGAGTTGAAGTTACGGCAGCGGCGGTGTTTTCCGACTTAATTAAAATTATTGAAAAAATATAGAAGAATTTTATGTGGAATGAAGTTAAAGTTTTTGTGCCTGCTTCTGTAAGTAATGTGGGATGCGGATTTGATACATTTGGATTTGCTATTGAAAAATTAGGCGATGAAGTGACGCTGCGAAAAACAGAGGGGAATGATTTGGTGATTAAATCAATTAAGGGAGATAAAGGAAAGTTGCCGAAAGACGTGAGACTTAATACGGTTGGAGCACCCTTAATGACTATGATGTTAGAGCATAATATCTCTTGTGGCGTTGAATTAGAGATTAATAAATATATGCCGATTAGTAGCGGATTAGGAAGTAGTGCCGCATGTGCGGTCGCCTCTGCAGTTGCGGGGAATTATTTGTTCGATTTAAAATTACCCGAAAGTAAACTATTAGATTATGCGTTGCAAGGAGAAAAAATTGCAAGCGGAGGAATACATGCTGATAATGTTGCACCGGCATTATACGGGGGTTTTGTTTTAATAAGAAGTTATAATCCTTTAGATATAATTAAATTGCCGGCACCTGATAATTTATATTGTGTAATAATTTATACGGATATAGAAATAAGTACAAAAGAAGCGAGAAGAGTATTGCCTGAATGTGTTCCGTTAAAAGATGCGGTTAGACATTGGGGAAATAGTGCGGCTCTTACCGCAGGTTTATATAAAAACGACCTTAATTTAATAGGTAGAGCAATTGAAGATTTTATTGTAGAACCCGTTCGTGCCTTTTTAATTCCTCATTATTATGAAATAAAAGATTTGGCATATAAAGCCGGTGCCTTGGCTTGCAATATATCGGGAAGCGGACCTTCCTTATTTGCCTTTGCCGATTCACTAGAGGCTGCTGACAATATAAAATTAATTATTGACGATTTTTTAAGAACAAAAGAAAATAATTATAATATTTTTGTTTCAAAAGTGAATAAACAAGGTGCTTTATTAATATATAAAAACTAAAAAATGAAATATTATAGTACAACAAACAAAAATGAAAAAATAACATTTAAGCAGGCTGTGCTAAAGGGTATAGCTGAAGACGGCGGATTGTATATGCCGGAATATATTCCTCGTTTGGAGAGAGAATATTTTTATAACGGTAAAAATCATTCGTTTAAAAATATTGCCTTTACGGTGTTAAAAAAGTATGTTGAAGACGAAATACCAGAAGTAGATTATGAGAACATAATTGATAATATTTTTACATTTAAATCACCTGTAGTTAATTTAAGCGAAAATATTTCAGTGCTTGAATTATTTCATGGACCAACGTTAGCATTTAAAGATTTTGGTGCAAGATTTACGGCAGCAGTTACAGAGTATTTTAATAAACAAGAAAATAAAAAGTTATATATATTTGTTGCTACTTCGGGAGATACCGGAAGCGCGGTAGCGAGCGGTTTTTATAATAAAAAAGGAATAGAGGTAATTGTATTATACCCTAAGGATAAAATAAGTAATTTACAGGAAAAACAGATTACTACTTTAGGCGGCAATGTTAAGGCATTAGAAATAGAGGGAACATTTGATGATTGTCAAAGGCTTGTAAAAACTGCTTTTAATGATAAAGTAATAAACAGTGAATTACGCTTGTCTTCGGCAAACTCAATAAACATAGCAAGACTTCTGCCTCAGATGATTTATTATTTTGATGCTTATTTTAGCATTAAAGAAAAAAATAAAAAAATAATTTTTACCGTACCAAGCGGAAATTTAGGAAATTTAACTGCAGGTCTGTTCGCAAAAAAAATGGGATTGCCGGTTTATAAATTTATTGCTGCAGTTAATGAAAATAAGGTTTTTGAAAATTACGTCAATAACAATAAGTTTGTTCCTGAAATATCGATTCAAACACTTGCAAATGCAATGGATGTGGGAAACCCAAGTAATATTACAAGAATATTCGATTTATATAATAATAAAGCTGAAGAGTTTAAAGAAACAATTCTATCGATAAGCGTATCGGATAATGAGATATTAAAGGGGATCAAAGAAGTATATGAAAATTATAAATATATTATTGATCCGCACGGAGCAGTAGGATATGTGGCAACTAAAAAAATATTTCAAGAATTTTCTGCAGACACACAATATATTATTCTTGAAACTGCTCACCCTGCAAAATTTTATGAAACAGTTGAAAGTGTGTTGAGTGAAAAAGTTAAGATACCTGACAGATTAATCAAATGTATTGATAAAGAAAAAAAGACAACAATATTATCAAATGATTATAATGAATTTAAAGAATATTTATTAAGTTTGGAAAAATAGGTGCAAATATATGAATAGAATTAGTGTTGCAGTATTAGGAGCCACAGGAAGTGTCGGGCAAAAATTTATATCTTTATTAAATGAACATCCCTATTTTGAAGTTTCAGAAGTAGCTGCATCTGATAGATCGTCCGGGAAAAAATATAAAGATGCAGTTAATTGGATTGAAGATACCGTAATGCCGGAAAATATTGCGGATATGATAGTTAAATCATGTGAAGATAAATTTGATTCGAAGCTGCTTTTTTCTGCTTTAGATGCTTCAGTGGCGGGTGAAATTGAAGAAAAATTAGCAAACAAAGGACATATTGTAATTTCTAACGCAAAAAACCATAGATGGAGTTATGCAGTACCTTTAATTATACCGGAAGTAAATTATGAACATTTAGAACTAATTAAATATCAAAAATACAATAACGGGGCAATAGTAACAAATCCAAATTGTTCTACAATCGGATTAATTTTATCAATAGCTCCGTTACATAAAAAATATGGCGTAAAGGCAATTAATGTTGTAACTATGCAGGCAATTAGCGGTGCCGGTTACCCAGGAATACCGAGTTTAGATATGATTGATAATATAATTCCTTTTATTGGCGGTGAAGAAGATAAATTGGAAAAAGAACCGTTGAAAATATTAGGGAATTTGAAGGATGATACAATAATAAATGCTGATATTAAAATAAGTGCTTCTACAAATAGAGTATTTGTTAAAGACGGACATACTGAAATTGTACAATTAAGTTTTATTAATAAACCTACTAAAGAAGATATCATTAAAACATGGGATGAATATAGATCATTTCCCCAAGAAATGGATTTGCCGTTTGCCCCTCAAAAACCGATTAGGTATTACGAACAAGATAAGTATCCCCAGCCGCGTTTACATAAAAATATAGATAAAGGAATGGCAGCAGTAACGGGACGTTTACGCGAGTGCAATTTGTTTGATTTCAAGTATGTTGTATTATCACACAATACAATAAGAGGAGCAGCAGGCGGAACAATATTAATAGCTGAGATGATGTATAAAAAAGGACTGATATAATACTCTTGAAATAAGGAGAAATAATGCAAAGTAAAGATTTTAGATTTAGAGAGATAACTTATAATTATACTTCGTTTTCGGATAAAGAAATTATTTTAAAATACTTTGATAAAGAAACTTGGGAACAAGTGGAATTATTAAGAGACAGACGAGTGACGGGGCGCAGTGCAAAATTATTATATGAAAATGTGGGGGATATTTTTATAATTGAGCGTAACCCGTATTTGTTTGAGGAATTTTTGCATGATAAACAAAAAAGAAATAAACTAAAAAATATACATAAATCAAGAATAGATACGGTTAGAAACAACAGCAAAGATGATGAAACGGCTCTAAAAGTAATAGCGAAAGTTGAAGAATTAAATCTAAGATTTTTTAAAGAATTTACTACAGTAAAAATTTTGCGTCAAAAATTGACATTGATGCTAACCGGATTGATTTCATTAAAGAATATACAATTCTCACCGTTCCATCTTGTAAGTCATTCAACAGATGCAACAGATTGGAGAGTAGAGTATCCCTTTGTAGTTGTTTATCCCGAAGCAGTTGAGGAAATACCACGATTAGTAAAAGCAGCAAAAAAACTTGGACTTTCTATTATTCCGCGCGGAGGGGGAACAGGATTAACAGCCGGAGCTGTTCCCGTTAATAGAAGAACTATGGTTATTAATACAGAAAAGTTTTCAAAAATAGGAAAAGTCGAATTTATAAAAGAGGGGAATAAAGAATTTCCGGTAATTGAAACGGAAAGCGGGGTTGTAACGGATACCGTAATAGAACATTGTGAGAAATTGGGCTATATTTTTGCTACGGATCCAACTTCATCTTGGGCAAGTACTATAGGGGGGAATATTGCGGAAAATGCCGGAGGTAAAAAATGTGTAATGTGGGGAACTGCTATAGATAATTTATATTCGTTTATGATTGTAAATCACAACGGTGATTTATTAAAAGTACAACGAAGAAATCATCCTTATAGAAAAATATTGCCCAATGACGAAGTTATTTATGATGTTTATAAAACAAACGGAAAGGGAGAAATATTATTAAATACAATTAGTTTAAGCGGAACAGATATAAGAAAACAAGGACTGGGGAAAGATATAACTAACAAAGCTCTTAAGGGATTACCAGGTTTACAAAAAGAAGGAGGAGACGGTTTAATTGTATCTGCAAAGTTTGTTTTATATACTCCGTTTATGTATTGCAAAACAGTTTGTCTTGAATTTTTCGGCAACAATATGGTGGCTGCTTCGAATGCTATATTAAAAATTAATGATTTATTTGCCGATGATAAAAATGTATTTTTGACAGCATTAGAACATTTTGACGAAAAGTATGTTGAGGCAATAAACTATAGAAATAAATCTACTCGTAACGAAATGCCGAAAGCTGTTTTATTAATAGATTTAGAGAGTAATGATAAAGATGATTTGGAAAAAGGAAGTACAAATATTCTCTCTTTAATAAATAAATACAATGCCGAAGGATCGATAGCCCAAAGTGAAACTGAAAGGAAAATTTACTGGAATGATAGAAAACACTTAGGAGCGATTGCAAAACATACCAATGCATTTAAGTTAAACGAAGATATTGTAATTCCCTTAAATAATCTACCGCTATTTGCAGATTATATTGAACAATTAAATTATTCTAAAGAATATGAAAATGCAATTGCTTCGATTAATAAAATTAACACATATTTAAATGGACTTCTAAATTCTGATAATGATGATATACCGAGTAAGCGAATTGAGGGAATAATTATTGAACTAAATTATAAAAAAGAGAATTATGAGAAATTAATAATAGGAATAAAAAACAATAGAGAAATATTTGAAAATCTACAAAACGGGAAAATAAAATATTCCTATATAGAAGATGTAACAAATTATTACAAAAAAGTGTTACACGGTTATGATAAAATAATAAATGAAATTACCCAACATGAAAATGCAGAACGTACAAGAAAAATAATAATTGCAACACATATGCACGCCGGAGACGGAAACGTTCATGTAAATATTCCCGTGCATTCAAACGACTATTTGATGATGACTGAAGCGGATGAAGCAGCTTCAAAAGCTATGACAATGGCTGTTGAGTTAGGAGGAGTAGTATCCGGTGAACACGGAATAGGATTAACTAAATTAAAGTTTATTGAACAAGAAATACTTGATGAATATCAAGAATACAAAAAATATAATGACCCCGATGATTTATTTAATCCCGGAAAGTTAAATAGTAATTTCCCGCTCTATCTAATTTATACACCTTCTTTCAATTTATTAGAACGTGAAGCAATAATACTTGAATATACTGATTTAGAAAAACTTTCCACCCAGATATCATCATGCGTAAGATGCGGTAAATGTAAAACGGTCTGCAACACTCACTATCCCAAGGGGAATATGTTATATAATCCTCGTAATAAAATATTGGCAGTAGGGGCAGTTACCGAAGCGGTTTTATTTGCTGCACAAACATTGGATATGAAGTCGTTTGAATATTTTAAAAATTTAAGAGAGATATCAGATAACTGTACAGTTTGCCATAAATGTCAAATACCTTGTCCCGTAAAAATTGATTTTGGTGATGTATCTATTACAATTAGAAAGCAGTTAGAATATAGGAAAAAGACAAAAGCAAAGTTATTTACTTCTGCAGCTTTATTTTACTTAGGTAGAAAAAAATATTTAGTTAATAAAATATTTAGATTAGGTTTGTTGAAGTTTGGGTATAATACGCAAAGAATTATGTCTTATGTCAATAAACCGATATCATACTATACGGGATTAATAATACCAAAGATAAATCAAATATTAAGAAGTCCTTTCCCGAAAAGCGGACATAAAACCGTAAGGGAAATATTTAAATTAAAAAATCCAAATACATTTTATTGTTTTGAAAATCCTAATAAAATAGGAGGCAAAAGCGTTGTTTATTTTCCGGGTTGCGGCTCTGAAAGAATGTTCCCGGAAATTAGTTTAGCGGTAATTGCATTATTATATAATGCGGGAATAAAAGTTGTAATACCCCCTGAATATTTATGCTGTGGATATCCGTTTTTGGCGAACGGAAAAATTGAGACTGCCGAATTAAAAAGTTATGAAAACCGAGTGATATTTCATAAAATGGCATATACTGCAGGTTATTTAAATATTGAGGCAATAATAGTATCATGTGGAACTTGTTACGAAATGCTAGATAAATACGAACTTGAAAATATATTTAACAATGCAAAATTAATAGATATTAATGAATATATAGCTCAAGAGAAATTGTATGACAAAAAATTAAACGGTGAAAATTTATTGTATCATGAACCTTGTCATACTCCGTTAAAACATAAAGGATGTGAAAAAACATTTAATTCTATTTACGGTAAAACACCTGATGTAATTCCTAATTGTTGCGGAGAAGCCGGTACTTTATCACTTTCAAGACCTGATATTGCTAATACATTAAGGGATAGAAAATCTGAAAATATTGATACTAATTACGAAAAACAAATAGATGTATTAACAACTTGTCCGAGTTGTGTTATGGGTTTAACAAAACTTGACGGGAAAATAAAAGTAAACGGTAAATCATTGGCAGTTTATAATGCCGAACAGTTTTTAGGAAAAGAATGGAAAAAAAGTTTTATTAAAAAAGTAAAACAAAATGGAATTGAAAAGATATTATTCTAGCGTATAATGAAAACAAATTTATTTTTCTGTATTTTTATGCAAGCTATTGACAAATACTAAAATGATTGTTATTTTGCACCCATGAAAAAAATAACTGAGACATATTGCGTAGTTACTTCCAAAAACCAAAACAATTGGTGGTGGTGGAGTATGTTGTGCAGTAAGTCTCGGTGATTTAGAGAAATAATTATATTTAAAAAGCCTTTCTCGCTACACCGGGAAAGGCTTTTTTAGTTTAAACCAAAATAGGAAACACCATGAACTTTGAAGAATTTTGTAATTATGCCAAAACATACAATTTAATACCTGTTTATAAAATAATTACTGCAGATATGCTAACGCCGGTTTTGGCTTATTTAAAAGTTAGAGACAAAAAGAATTCGGCTTTTTTGCTAGAATCAGTTGAAGGTTCGTTGAATATGGCTCGGTTTTCATTTATAGGTAAAGAGCCGGAAATAATAATTAAAAACAAGAAAAATAAAATTGAAATTGAAGTTAAAAGCAAGAAACGGTTAATTGACGGAGATATATTTAATGTAATTCAACAAGAATTAAGTAAGTATAAACAACCCAAAATAGAAGAATTGCCCTCATTTTCGGGTGGTTTGTGCGGGTATATCGGGTATGAAAATATACAAGTAATAGAGCCTACAGTGATAACGAAAGCTGAAGGAATAGGGAACTATGATTCCATTTTGGGGTTATTTAAAACATTAATAGCCTTTGATCATTATAAACATCAAGTAATATTAATATCAAATGTATTGGTTGAAAGTAATACAGATTTACAGGACGCATATAATAAAGCAATTCACAAAATAAAGGATATTAATGATTTATTTAAAAACACAATAAGCTACAAAAGTGATTTTAGGTTAACCTCACAAACCCAATGCAGTACGGATGATAAAAAGTTTTATGAGATTATTGAACGAAGTAAGCAACACATAATAGAAGGGGATATATTCCAAATAGTGCTTTCAAAAAGGTACTCTTCAGAATTTGAAGGAGACACTTTTAATGTATATAGAGCACTAAGAACAATTAATCCTTCTCCTTACATGTATTATTTTGAGTATCCTGACGGGTTATCGATAATGGGTACATCACCCGAAAATTTAGTAAAAATAAACAAAGGAAGAGTTCAATTATTGCCGATTGCAGGAACCAGAAGAAGAGGGAATACTTACGAAGAAGATAAAAAATTAGAAGAAAATTTAATAAACGATAAAAAAGAATTAGCTGAACATACTATGCTTGTTGATTTAGGGCGAAATGATTTAGGAAGAGTATGTAAATATGGAAGTGTAGAGGTTATTGAACATATGAAAATTCAAAGATACTCGCATGTAATGCATATCGTTTCGAAAGTTGAAGGGGATATAGTTGAAGAAAAAACGGTAGTAGATGCATTAAAAGCTTGTTTTCCGGCAGGTACGGTGACCGGAGCGCCTAAAATTAAAGCTATGCAGCTAATTGAAGAATTTGAAAATTTAGAGCGAAATATTTATGCGGGAGCTGTCGGCTATTTTGATTTTTCAGGAAATATGGATATGTGTATTGCAATTAGAACATTATTTGCAAAGGGGAATGTAATATATTGGCAAAGCGGAGCCGGAATTGTGGCAGATAGTAAACCGGAATTAGAAACAAAAGAAATAAATAACAAAGCAGCAGTGATGATAAAAGCAATGAAATTTGCGGAGGTAATAGATGAAAATTTTGGTAATTGATAATTACGATTCTTTTACGTTTAATTTAGTGCAATTGTTAGGTCAATTTTGCAACAAATTGATAATTAAAAGAAATGACGAGATTACTATAGAAGAGATAAATAGTATTAATCCGGATAAGATACTAATCTCTCCCGGTCCAGGGAAACCTGAGGATAGCAAAATATCTATGCAAATAATTAAAGAACTGGGGAATATATATCCGATTTTAGGAGTGTGTTTAGGACATCAGGCAATAGGAATTGCATATGGTGCAAAAGTAGAAAAAGCAAAAGAATTAATGCACGGAAAAACTTCCTTAATTCAACATGACGGTAAGTCGATATTTAAGAATATTCCCCAGGATTTTGTAGCAACGAGATATCATTCTTTAGTTATTAATCCCGAGAGTTTACCTAATGACTTGGTAATAACGTCTCAAACAAAAGATAAAGTGATAATGGGAGTAAGACATGTTAAATACGATGTAGAAGGAATTCAGTTTCATCCGGAATCAATACTAACGGAACAAGGATACAATATAATAAGAAATTGGGTGCTACAATGATAAAGAATTATTTAGAAAAAGTAATTGCAAAAGAGAACTTAACAATTGATGAAGCATCAGAAATTATGCTTATGATAATGAACGGCGAAGTAAATAACAGTCAGTTGGCAGGATTATTAACCGGATTAAAATCAAAAGGTGAAACGCCGGAAGAAATTGCGGGTTTTGCTAATGCAATGCGAGAAAAGAGTGTTAGAATAAAAACAGATACGGAAAACGCAATTGATGTATGCGGCACCGGGGGAGATAACTCGCATACATTCAATATATCAACTGCCGCAGCATTTGTTGTTGCAGGTGCGGGAATAAAAGTTGCGAAACACGGTAATAGATCAATATCAAGTTTAAGTGGTAGTGCAGATGTGTTAAAAGTATTAGGAGTAAATATAGACTTGAGTCCGGAAAAATCAGAAAAGGCATTAAATGAAATCGGAATTGCATTCTTGTTTGCTCCTATGTATCATCCGGCAATGAAATATGCAGCAACAGTGCGAAAAGAACTAGGTGTACGGACGGTGTTTAATATTTTAGGACCATTAACTAATCCTGCCGGAGTTAAAAAACAACTTGTTGGAACATTCAATAATGATGTATCGGAAAAAA
>JAEXOD010000128.1 GCA_023447335.1 Bacteroidota bacterium | reverse complement strand
TGCTATTCCAAACCAAATTATAAAATTATTTGCAAAACCGGGTTATATATTGTCAATAGTTTTTTTAATTGCTGTTCATTTTATTGGAAAACAAGTTTATGGTGCGAAAAGTTGGTTAAATCTGGGTTTTTTTGGTTTTCAGCCCTCAGAGTTTGCAAAAATTGGTACCATAATGATGTTGGCATACTGGTTAACTGACCAACAAAGAGACCTTAATAATTTGAAAGATATTGCAATTGCTCTTGCTATTGGGGGTGTTCCGATAATATTAATTCTAGCAGAGCCTGATTTTGGTACATCCATTGTGTTTGTTACAATTACAATTACTATGATTTTTTGGAGCGGAATAAATCTTTTTACGCTATTTGTTGTACTTGCACCCGGATTTGCAGCCTTTTCGTCATTATTTGGGTCAGTTTTTTTTATTGTTACGATATTTGTAATAATAGTTATTTTATATTACTTTAAGAAAAATATATTTATAAGTGCTTCAGTTTTAATTTTTAATATTGCAGCCGGTTTCTTTTTTGATTTTGCAATGAGATTTTTGAGACCTCACCAACAAGATAGAATAATGACATTTGTAAATCCGGAAGCAGATCCTTTGGGTGCCGGTTATAATTTAATGCAGGCAAAAGTTGCTATCGGATCAGGAGGATTTTGGGGTAAAGGTTATTTACAAGGTAATCAAACTCAATTGAATTTTATTCCGAAACAATGGACTGATTTTATTTTTTGTGTTATCGGTGAAGAGTTTGGGTTTATTGGTTCTGCAATTACAGTCGGTTTATTTTTATATATGTTTATTCGTTTATTAAATTTAGCAACAATTATAGATAATAAGTTTAGTAGTCTAGTTCTAATTGGTACATTGGCAATGTTTTTTACGCATTTTGCTATTAATTTGGGAATGAACTTAAATGTAACTCCGGTTGTGGGATTACCACTACCATTCTTAAGTTATGGTGGCAGCTCATTTTTAGCGAATATTATTTTAATAGCGATAACATTAAATATTTATAGAAATAGAAAACAAGGTTAGTTATGAATGCAAAAGAAAAGCTTTTAAATGCATTAAGTAAAAATAAACACATTTGTGTAGGTTTAGATACCGATGAAACTAAGATACCGGATTATCTTAAAGGTGAAAAAAATGCTTTGCAACTATTTAATAGAATAATTATTGAAAATACTTATGAAAATGTTGCTGCTTATAAATTAAATTTTGCATTTTATGAAAAAATGGGAACAAGAGGTTTTGATTTATTGCAAGAAACACTTAGTTATATTCCTAAAGAAATATTTACGATAGGAGATGCGAAAAGAGGGGATATAGGAAATACTTGTGAAATGTATGCAAAATCAATTTTTGATGAATTAAATTTTGATAGTGTTACCCTAAATCCATATATGGGTTTTGATTCTGTTGAACCATTTTTAAATTATGAAGATAAAGTCAGTTTTATCCTTGTGCTTACTTCAAATAAAAGTGCAAATGATTTCGAAAAACTTAAGTTGGAAAACGGCAAATTTTTATATCAAAATGTTTTGCAATCAGTTAATAATTGGAATATTAATAAGAATTTAGGAATTGTATTTGGGGCAACAAATATTGATGAATTAAAATTAAATTTAAAAGATTTTAACGACTTAATTGTATTACTTCCGGGAATTGGGGCACAAGGGGGTAGTCTTGAAGAAGTAACTAAACTTTTTAGTGATAGCAGAAACAAAAACTACATAGTAAATATTAGCCGAGCCTTAATTTATTGCGAAAATAGTTCTAATTTTCCCAATATTATTAAAGAAACCTTGAATAATTATAATAAAACTATATTAGAATATTCCATTTAACTTGACATTTCAAATATTTTTCGATAATATTAAATGTTAACATAATTTATTAAAAGTTAATAAATTTTTGTTCATTAAGCGAGGTTAAGGTGGAATCGAAAAATGTTTCTGAAGAGTTGTTGTACAAACAATGGATTAATCACAAAGAGTTAGGTCAGCTAAAAACGATTAGCGGTGATGATGTAGAAATACTTGATATCGGGGTTTTTAACGGTGATGAAGGTGGACCTGATTTTAAAAATTCAAGAATTAGAATTGGTAATTTTGTATTTATTGGTGATGTTGAAATAGATACTAATTACACTGATTGGGTAAATCATGCCCATAATTTAAATAATCATTATAACAAAGTTATTTTACATGTATCATTATACAATAAACAAAACCAAGAATATGTTTATACTAGAGACGGTAGAAGAATACCGAACCTATGTCTTTCAAATTATTTAAACACTCATGAACTTGATATATTTACAAAAGAATCAGATAGTAATAAGGGGAATCATGCTTTTTTGAAATGTTTAAAGGATGTTAATATTCTATCTGAAGAAAAAAAAGTTGATGTATTATCAAAAATGGGTATTGAAAGACTTAATAAGAAATGTGAAAGGGTTTTACAAAGACTTAAAGAGCTATCTTATTTATCTACATTAAATTTAAAAGAACCGGTTGTTTCATATCAGATTAGTCCTGAAGAAATAGAAATGAAAATTGACCCAAAATTTCTAGAAAATCCCGAAATATGGGAACAGATTTTTTATGAGTTAATTTTTGAGGCTTTAGGTTATTCAAAAAATAAAGTTCCAATGTTAGAACTTGCCAAGGCAGCAGATATAAAGTTTATTAAAACGCTTAATAAAGGAAATTTTATTGAAAATACTGAAGCTTCCTTATTTAATATTGCAAATTTGTTTAATGATAATTTAAAGGCTGATACTGAATACTTATCGGAATATGTAAAAAGTATTGTTAGAAATTGGCAGAAAATAAAAAATAATTATGACGGTACGATTTTAACAGATATTGAATGGCACTTCTTTAAACTTAGACCTCAAAATTTCCCAACAATTAGAATTGCAGGGGGCACAAGGTTTTTAGATCAACTGATTAATAATAATTTAATTAATGTTATCATTAAAAAAATTAAAGAAATTCATAACTTAAATGTATTAATAGGATCAATAAAGAATTTATTTGTTATTAAGGCAGATGGATATTGGAAAGAACATTATGTTTTTGAAAAAGCGATAAAGAGTGAAATAAAATATTTTGTGGGAGCACAAAGAGCTGATGAAATAATGGTAAATGTTATTTTCCCGTTATTTTTAGTTTATTTTGAAGTTTTTAATCTGCCGCAGTATGGTAAAAAGATTCTTCAGATGTATAATATTTTTACTCAAAAATCCGAAAACAATATAGTTAATGAAGTAGCAGAAGCATTAGGAATGACAAGTTATATCGAAAAAACAATAATCACTCAAGGTATGTTAGAAGTATTTAGAAATTATTGTTCTAAGAATAAATGCCCCGATTGTCCTATCGGGGACGCAATATTTAATTAGCTGTTAGATGTGTTAAGTTTATTTATCTCATCACGTAATTTAGCAGCTCGTTCATAATCTTCTTTTTCAATAGCTTGTCGTAATAATTCTTGTAAGGAAGCAATTTGTGTTTCTTTGGGAAGGTTAATGGTTTCTTTATTGAGGTTCTCGTTCGAATCATCCTTCTTATGTTCGTTTAAATCCAATTCAAATTCAGAATCTTCATCTTCTTCACTATCTGAAGATTGATCTAAATAATCAGGTACGTCAGATGGTTTGTAAGCAGCTAGGTCCATTACATCAGAACTGACAAAAATAGGCGCACCCGTTCTAACGGCAAGGGCAATTGCATCAGACGGACGCGAATCTATTTCAGTAGTAATTGAAGAGTATTCTAATGTAATTTTTGCATAAAACGTGCTATCTTTTAACTCATCAATAAAAACTTCAACAATTGTAGCACCCAAATTTTCGCAGAAACTTTTAATTAAGTCATGCGGAAGTGGTCGAGGTGGTTTTGTACCTTCCAAAGGTAAAGCAATTGCTTGAGCCTCAAATGAACCGATTAATATGGGTAATCTTCTCCATCCGGCTATTTCTTTTAAGATAAGGGCAAACGCACCGTTTCTACCTGCGTTTGCCGATAATCCTACAACTTCAACTTCAATTTTTTCCAATTTAGTATCTTTATTATTGTTTAATTTTTTTTACTTCATCAATAATTGAAGGCAAAACTTCAAATGCATCCGCAACCATGCAGTAATCTGCTATTTGAAAAATCGGAGCATCCTTATCCTTATTAATCGCAACAATATATTTTGAAGAACGCATACCTGCAACATGTTGAATCGCACCGGAAATACCTACAGCAATATATAAGTTAGGTGAAACTGTTTTGCCTGTTTGACCTACTTGTTCTGAATGGGGTCTCCATCCGGCGTCTACAACCGCACGGCTTGCACCAACTGCGGCATTCAATTCACCGGCAAGATTTTCAATTAAATTGAAGTTCTCCGGTCCTTTCATTCCTCGACCGCCTGAGACAATAATATCTGCTTCAGCTACATCTAATTTGCCTTCATTCTTTTTAACTTCAATAGTTTTAACCGATAAAACTAAGTTACTAATTTCAACAGTAGTAAGTTGAATTGAAACACTAGCACTTTCTGTAATTCCGAAACCATTAGGTCTAAGGTTATATATTTTTACAGATGAAGTCAGTTTTTGTTTCATGAGCATTTTCCCTGCAAAAATTGGGCGAGTTGCAATTATTTCATTATCTGCAACATCTAACGCAGTACAATCCATAATTAAACCACAGTCAAGTTTTGCGGAAAGTCTTGGTGCTAAGTCTTTTCCAAGTGCAGTATTTGAAACAAAAACATCAGAAAATGAATTTTCTGATACATGTTTTGTAATAATATTAGTATAAGCAGATGAAGAATATTCAACTAAATTATCATTTTTATAAAAAGTAACATTTTCAATACCGGTTGTTGCTAATAAATCAATATTTTCAATAGTACATCCTAAAACCACTGCTTCAACAGTCGCATTTAATTTTGAAGCCAATTTAACAGCAGTGCCGGCAACTTCTACAGAAGATTTTTTTATGCTTCCGTTTCTTTGTTCTAAAATCACTAAAAATTTATTTGACATTTTTTATCTCCTATATAACCTTAGCTTCTTCTCTTAATAAACGTACTAATTCGGCAGGTGAATCAACTATTTTACCGGCTGATTTTGATGCTGGTCTAACCAAACCCAAAAATTCTGAATGATTATCAAATACTTTTGCATCTTTTTCTTCAATAGTTTTCTTTTTTGCTGCCATTATACCTTTTAAGTTAGGATAGCGAGGTTCATTTAAACCTTTTTGAGCTGAAATAACCGCTGGTAGTGATGTTTCAACAACTTCTTTTCCGCCTTCAATTTCTCTTTCTGCAGTTATTTTTGTTCCTTCTATATTTAATGCAACAGTAACGGAAACAGAATTGAAGTTTAACAATTCTGCTAACATCTGCCCCATAACTTGATTATCGAAATCTACAGATTGTTTTCCGACAAAAACTAATTCAGCTCCTAAGTTTTTTATTTCCTCTGCTAGTGACTTTGCAATAGAGAGAGAATCTTGGTAAGCAGAACTTTTTAGTAAAATAGCACTATCTGCTCCCATAGCAAGTCCTTTACGCAAAGAATCAGTAAATGAACTATCACCAAGGCTTAATAAAATAACTTCACCGCCAAATTTTTCTTTGGTTTTTAATGCTTCTTCAATAGCAAATTCGTCATAAGGATTTAAAACAAATGTAAGTCCGTTTTTATCGTAACCTTTTCCGTCTCCCGAAATATTTATTTTGGAAGCTGTATCGGGAACATGACTTACACAAACAACTATCTTCATTATTCCTCCGTTTATTTTCTAAGTTATTATCAAAATAAAAAAATATAATCAAACTGCTAAATTTAAACAATTTTTTTTTTATATTTCAATTTATAATTTTTTTTTCGGATGATTTTAAAATGATATTTAATCAAGATACTAAAGAAAATATTTCTTCCGAGATTTCTGAAGAAGTAACTTCAAAGTTATCTTATAGAGTTATTCTTTTTAATGATGAATGGCATACATTTGACGAAGTAATAACCCAGTTAATAAAAGCCTTAGGTTGTAGTTATGATAAAGCATCTGCTTTAACTTTAAAAGTTCATCTTAA
Source organism: Bacteroidota bacterium (assembly GCA_023447335.1). Lineage (GTDB taxonomy): Bacteria > Bacteroidota > Ignavibacteria > Ignavibacteriales > Melioribacteraceae > JAEXOD01. The sequence continues at coordinate 34,994 of JAEXOD010000128.1, read as the reverse complement.
TGGTAAAGCAGTTGTATATGAAGGAGAATTGCCGAGGTGTTTAAGAATTTCTTCTGTTTTAGAAGAAATAGCCTTAAAAACTCAAATAGAATCGTAATTTAAAACAAAATAGAATAAATATATGCAAATTGGATTAGTAGGATTACAGTATTCTGGAAAAACGACACTTTTTAATATTTTAGCAGGAATTAAAAGTGAAGAAGGGAACCAAAAAGAAGAGGCAAATATTGCTGTCGTAAAAGTTCCGGATACAAGACTTGACAAATTGACTGAAATTTTTAACCCTGAAAAACAGGTTAATGCAACAATAGAAGTTTACGATATACCGGGATTACGTACTTCAGATGAAGGGAAACTAAGAATTACTTCGGCTTTTTTAAATAACGTAAAGAATAATGATGCTCTTTTTTATGTAATAAGGAATTTTGAAAATGATTCCGTACCTCATCCCTCAAATAAAATAGATCCCGTTAGTGATATTACTTTTTTAGAAACCGAATTGTTATTAACTGACATGGAGTTTTTGGAGAAAAGGCTTGAAAAAATTAAGAAAGATATTCAAAAATCTAAAGACGATAGACTTAAGCAGGAATTACCCGTAATAGAAAAGTGTTATGCTCATATAGAAAAAGAATTACCCTTAAGAACTTTGAGTTTAGAGGATAGTGAAAAAAAACTATTAAGCGGATATCAGCTATTAACTTTAAAACCGGCAGCAGCTGCAATAAATTTTGATGAAAACTCAACCGATACAATTGAATCTTTAACTGAAAAAATTAGCATTGAGTTTAAAAAGTATGGGTTAATTATACTCCCGTTTTTTGCCAAAATTGAAGAGGAACTGATGGAGTTAGAAGATGAAGATAGATCAACCTTTATGGCAGACTACGGAATTAAGGAATCAGCTAAAAGTAAAATATTACGTATTCTATATCAATTATTAGGTTTAGAATCCTTTTTTACTGCAGGAGAGGATGAATGTAGAGCTTGGACAATTAAAAAGAATTATACAGCACAACAAGCCGCAGGAGTAATACACACTGATTTCTTTAATAAATTTATTAGAGCAGAAGTAGTTTCATATGAACATTTTATGGAGCACAAATCATTTTCCAAGTGCAAAGAAAACGGAACCTGGAGATTAGAAGGAAAAGAATATATTGTAAAAGACGGCGATATTCTTACAATTCGCCATAGCTAAAATTATAAAAAACGAGGATAATTAAATGTCAAAAGAAGTTATTAACGGATTACATCCTGAATTATTATGGAATTCATTCTACGATCTTAGTCAAGTACCGAGACCATCCAAAAAAGAAGAAAAAGTTATTAAATTTGTTGAAGACTTTGCAATTAAAAACGGATTTAATTATCGCAAAGATGAAGTAGGGAATATCGTGATTGAAGTTCCTGCGTCTCCCGGAAAAGAAAATGCTCCGATAGTGGTTTTACAAGGTCATGTTGATATGGTTTGCGAAAAAAATAAAGGAACTGAGCATGATTTTGAGAAAGATCCAATACAACTAATAAGAGATGGGGAGTGGATTAAAGCCAACGGAACTACATTAGGTGCCGATAACGGAATTGGTGTAGCTACCGGAATGGCAATAGCTTTGGATAAAACATCTATTCACGGACCACTTGAACTTTTAATGACAATTGACGAAGAAACAGGAATGACAGGTGTAAATCATTTAAAGTCAAATTTTGTGAAAGGTAATATTCTTTTAAACTTAGATAGTGAAGAAGACGGATCATTTTATATAGGCTGTAGCGGAGGTCAAGATAGTACAGGTAGTTTTGAAATTGAGTACTCAAAAAAAATTGATGAAGAATTAAAAGTTTACGATTTAGTTATAACAGGACTTAAGGGGGGACATTCGGGTTTAGACATTCAACTCGGTAGAGCTAATGCTATTAAACTATTGGTAAGATTATTGGATAAATTAAGAACAACTAAGTTTAAACTAGCAAGTATTACAGGTGGATCTAAGCGAAATGCGATTGCTAGGGAAGCAGAAGCGATTATTTTAATTGAAAAAGAAAATGAAGCAGAAGCGAATGAAATTATTAAAAATTTTTACAAAGAGATTGTTAAAGAATTTCATTCATCAGAAAACGGCATTGTAATTAATTTTGAAAAAAGAAAAGAAAAAGTTGAAAAAGTATTTAAAAAGAAATTTACAAACTTATTAATTAATACATTACTTGCATTACCTCACGGAATTATTAGCATGAGTAATGATATAAAGGGACTAGTTGAGACATCAACAAACTTGGCGACCGTCGAAATTTTGGGCAATGAACTTAAAATAGGAACAAGTCAACGCAGTTCGCTAGAAAGTGCTAAGTTTTATATAGCAAATTCTGTTCGTTCAGTATTTGCATTGGCAGGCGCAAATGTTGACGGAAGTGACGGTTATCCGGGATGGACACCTAATATCAATAGTCCTTTATTACATTCAGCAAAAAAAGTTTATGTAGAAATGTTTAAAAGTGAGCCTGAAATAAAAGCAATTCATGCCGGACTTGAATGTGGTTTGTTAAGCGCTAAATATCCAAGTATGGATTTAATTTCGTTTGGACCAACAATTCAAGGTGCGCACTCCCCGGATGAAAGAGTGAACATACCGGCGGTAGAAAAGTTTTATTCATTAGTAAAAGGAATATTAGAAGATTTAAGTAAATAAAAAATTAAAAAGCGAGCTTAAAAATGAAGAGAAAGAATCTGAAATTATATGAAGTACCAAAAATAAGTACAATTCAAGAAATGATTTTGATGAATACGCAAAAATACTCTTCAAAGCTCGCTTTGGAAGACTTAAATAATACTCCGATACCTAAAGTTACATATGCTCAGTTATTAGATAAAATTTTACGGTTTGGGCATGCCCTTCAACTTTTAGGAATTAAAGAGCGATCACATGTAGCATTAATAGGTGAAAATAGAGTTCAATGGGCAATAAGTTTTTTAACCGCTGCTTGTTTTAATTATGTTATTGTCCCTATTGACAAAAATTTAACAGAGAATGAAATTTTTAATATTATACATGAATCTGATAGTGAGGCAGTAATATTTTCGGAGAATTTTTCAGAATCATTTTCAAAATTGAGTTCTTCGAGAAGGCTTAAACACTTTATCTGTATGGATTCAACACAGACAGACGATACTTTCTTAAATATGGGAGATATGATAGATCAATCTCTTCCTGCTTCAATAAATAATCTTCCAAAAATCAATCCTGATGATCTTTTTGAAATTATTTTTACAAGCGGTTCATTAGGAAGAGCTAAAGGTGTAATGTTAAGCCAACGTAACTTAGCGACAAATTTAGTGGATATGGTAAGTATGATGTTTATTTACCCAGAAGATAGATTTTTGTCGGTTTTACCGATGCATCATACATATGAATGTACTTGTGGCATGATGTGTCCCATTTATTGCGGAAGTAGCGTTCACTATGCAAGGTCGTTAAAGACCGTAGTTGATGATATTCAAAAAGTTAAGGCAACAATGTTATTGGGTGTTCCTTTACTGTTTGATAAAATGTTTAAGCGTATTAGCAAAACAATAAAAGATGATAAGGTAAAATCTTTTATTGTACCTCCTTTAGTTAAGTTAACTAATTTTGCCTCACTTTTGGGCTGGAAAGATCTGAAGAGAAAAATTTTCAAAGAGATGCACGAAAAATTCGGCGGTCATATGAGAATATTTATAGCAGGTGGTGCCGCACCCGATCCGTTAGTAGCAAAAGGATTAAGAGAATTTGGATTTACCTTTGTTCAAGGATACGGATTAACTGAATGTTCTCCTATATTAACGCTTAACAGGTTAGATGAATTTAAGGATAATGCTGCCGGGTTACCTTTACCGTCTGTTGAATTAAAGATTAATAACCCTGATAATGAAGGAATTGGAGAAATTTGGACAAAAGCTCCTAGTGTTATGCTTGGTTATTATAAAAACGAATTACAAACTGAGAAAGCTTTTGAGAACGGATGGTTCAAAACAGGCGATATTGGATATGTTGATGATGACGGGTTTTTGCATATTTGCGGAAGATTAAAAAATGTAATTATTTCTAATAGTGGTAAAAATGTTTTTCCGGAAGAAATTGAAGATTTATTAAATAGAAGTCCGTTTATACTTGAATGTGTAGTTTATGGTGAAAAAGATTCAAAACATGATGAAGTTATTGCAACTAAAATTGTTGTAGATGCCGAGGCAATAATTCAATTAGCTGAATCGACACAAAAGAAAATAACACCGGATTTTATTCATGAGATTATTAAAGACGAGATAAATAGTATTAATAAAGAATTACCCGCATTTAAGCAAATAAAAAGGTTCCACATCCAAGACAAAGAATTTGAAAAAACAACGACTCAAAAAATTAAAAGATATTTAATTAATAATGCAAATAATAATGAGTAAAAATAATAAAAAATTTTGTGTAAAAACTAAATTTTTATTAATTTTGATTTAAAGGACAAATAAGTCTTTACAAACATAACGAGGATAAAATAAAGGTGTAAATGTGGACGCACTTAATCGATTAATTGTACAATTTGTTAAATTATTACCCAAACCGGTTGTATATGTTTTTGCAAAAAAATATATCGCCGGAACTAGGCTTGATGATGCCGTAAGAGTAGTTAAAGAGTTGAATGCCAAGGGTATAGTAGCTACAATGGATGTTTTAGGGGAATCAATTAGTACTAAAAAAGAGGCTGAAGAAGCTAAAAAAGAATGTTTGGATGTTTTGGATGCTATTAACAAGCATAAGCTAAATGCCAATATTTCGGTTAAACCAACTCAACTTGGGTTAGTTATTGACCCGAATTTTTTCTATAATCAAATTTGTGAAATTTTAGAAAAAGCCAAAGAGTATAACAACTTTGTTAGAATTGATATGGAAGATAGCTCGGTTACAACTTCAACCATTGAGATGTTTAATAAAGTTAGAGAAAAATATTCTAATGTTGGTATAGTAGTTCAAGCTTATTTATTCAGAACATTTGATGATGTTGTTAAGTTAAATAAAACCGGGACTAATTATCGCTTATGTAAAGGGATTTACGTTGAACCGGCAGAAATAGCTTACAAAGGCAAACAAGAAGTTAGAGATAATTATTTGAAAATATTGGATAGAATGTTTGAGGATGGAAATTATGTTGGTATTGCAACCCATGACGACATTTTATTGAAAGATATTTACACAAGAATAAAAAGTAAAAATATTGATAAAACTAAGTTTGAATTTCAAATGTTGTATGGTGTTACTGAACATTTAAGGGATAAAATAAATAAAGACGGATACAAAATTAGGATATATGTTCCTTTTGGCGAGCATTGGTATGCTTATTCAATTAGGAGATTACAAGAAAATCCCAATATGGCATGGTATATTACAAAAAGCATTTTTAGTTTTAGATGATAGTTTTAGGAATTGAAAGCTCTTGTGACGAAACTTCGGTTTCTGTTCTTAAGGATAATGTTATATTAACAAATTTGATCTCTTCTCAAGGGGTTCATAAAAAATTTGGCGGAGTTGTGCCCGAACTTTCTAGTCGGGCACATTTGCAATTAATACATCCACTGGTAAAAACTGCGGTAAATGAATCCGGAATTAAATTAAACGAAATTGATTTAATTGCAGCCACTGCCGGACCCGGTTTAATTGGTGCATTATTGGTCGGTCTAACTTATGCAAAAGGGTTAGCATATTCTCTTTCAAAACCCTTTGTTGCAGTAAATCATGTTGAGGGACATATTTTTAGTGGTTTTTTGATGCCGGATAAACCCAAGTTTCCATATTTATGTTTAGCTGTTTCCGGGGGAAATACTCTATTGTTGGTCGTGGAAAGTGATACTAAAATAATTAAGTTAGGAAACACAATTGATGATGCTGTTGGTGAGGCATTTGATAAGGTATCAAAATTATTGGGATTAGGTTATCCCGGAGGTCCCAAAATAGAAGAATATTCAAAAAATGGTAATCCAACAGCAATTAGATTTCCGATATCTAAAACAAAAAACGAAACGGACTTCTCTTTTAGCGGATTAAAAACTGCTGTTTTAAGATATATACAAAAGGAATTTCCTGACGGAAAAATTCCTGATTCAAATCTATATGATATAGCTGCTTCTTTTCAATTTACTGCAATTCGTTCACTTACTTTAAATATTGAAAAAGTATTAAAAAAGCATGAAGTTAAAGGTTTATCTATTGTTGGGGGTGTAGCTGCTAATAAGTTATTGAGGGATGAAATATTTAAAATAGGCAAAAAATACAAAATTGATACTTTTATTCCAAAACTTGAATATTGCGGAGATAATGCTGCAATGATTGCCTACAGAGGCCAACAGCTATATTTGTCCGGAATAATAAATAATTTTTATTACACTGCATATCCAAATTTAAATTTTTAAGACTCAGATTTACTTTTATAGTAAGTATTCAAAAAATTATCTATATTTGAAAATTATTATTTTAATGGATTGTTACCATTTATGATGAAGAACGATTTAAAAATTATTATAACTTTTATTGTTTCTGCATTTGTTTTGCTAATTTTTACTTTTACTTATCCTTATATAAAAACAATTGAAGGTAAGAATGTTATATTTGTACCGGAAGGCAGTACTGTTAAAAATATTGCGGATTCTTTATATAAGAAAAAAATCATTTATAATAAAACATATTTCTATATAGTAACTTATTTGAAAAATGCGCAAAAAGAACTTAAGGCAGGTATTTATAAAATTCCAACAAAAATAAGTTATTTTGATTTAGTAAATATTTTTATAAAAGGAGGGAAAAACAAATTATTATCAGTTACGATACCCGAAGGAATTTGGTTACCGGATTTAGCAGGGTTGCTTTCTAAAAAGATGGGATTGGATTCTGCTAAAATAATGGAATTATCCATTGACCCTGATTTTATCAAAAGTTTGGGTATTGAATCAAACAGTTTAGAAGGATATTTATTGCCTGAAACATATTTTTTCGATAATTCCATGGACGAAAAAAAAGTACTAAAATTTTTATCTAAACAAAATAATAATTTATTTGATCCCTTAAATCTGGCAAAAATGAACTTGTTAAAAATGAATAAACATGAAGTTTTAACATTGGCTTCAATTATTGACGGAGAAAGTAATAGATTTGATGAATTCGATAAAATTTCAAGTGTTTATCATAACAGGCTTAAGCGCGGAATGATGTTACAGGCAGATCCTACAATTCAATATATTTTAAGAGCTGAAAGACCAAAACGAATATTATTTAAGCATCTAGAAATAAACTCTCCTTATAATACTTACAAAAAATATGGTTTACCACCAGGACCGATAAATAATCCCGGAAAACAAGCTATTTTAGCAGCCCTGAATCCTAAAAATACAAACTATTATTATTTTGTTGCAGATGTTAACGGAAGACATAAATTTGCAGCAACATTAAGTGAGCATAATAGAAACGTTGCAATTTATAGACAAATGACGAGAAACAATTGAAAAAGTTATTTTTATTTATACTTATTATTTTTATTTATTCATGTGCGAATCAGTTGCCCCCGTCAGGAGGTGCCGTTGATAAAGAACCACCCGAAATAATTAGTTTTTATCCGACAAACGGTTTAGTTAATTTTGATTCCGAGTACTTTGAATTTAGTTTTAATGAATATATTGATAAAAGGAGTTTTCAAGATGCCTTTTTTATTTCTCCGAAAATTGAATCAAAATTTGAATATGATTGGTCTGGTAAAACAGTTAGGGTATATTTTGATAAAAGTAAATTAAGGGAAAATACTACATATACTATAAATATCGGAACTGATTTATTTGATTTGAATAATAGAAACAAAATGGTAAAAAGCTATAACTTGTTTTTTTCAACAGGTAATAAAATAGATGAAGGGAAAATTAACGGAAAAATATACTTCTCTGATGATAAAGATGCATTTATTTTTGCCTTTAAAAATAACTCCGATACATTAAATCCCTCAAAATCAAAACCCGATTATTTAACCCAAGTTGGAAATGACGGCACATATTCTTTGGTTGGTTTAGGTTACGGAAGTTATAAATTGTTTGCTTTTACAGATGAATTAAGGGATATGTTATACAATATCGGTGAAGATAAATACGGAGTTCCTTTTAAAGTTATTGAAATAAATGATACTAACCGTATTGCCGAAGAAGTAAATTTAATGTTATCCATAGAAGATACATTGAAACCTAGTGTTTCAAATATTACGATGACAGATAGAAATCATATTTTAGTAGAGTTTAATGAATATATTGACAGTACAAAAGTATCGAATAATAACTTCTCAATTATTGACTCAACAAGTAATGCAAAAATACCTATCAAGTATATTTTTAGAAATATAAAACCAAAGACATATTTTTTATGTTTTAATGATAGCCTAATAAATGAGCGGGAATATTATCTTGAAATTGAAAATATAGTTGATCTGAACGGAAATATATCAAAAAAACAAGAGTTATTTTTAACCCAATCCACTGTATTAGATACTATTAAACCCAAAGTGGTAAACATAATAACTAAATATGAAAATAAGACAATCGATTTCGTGAATCCTTTTTTTTATGTCATTTTTAATGACGGTATAAATATATCCGATCTATCAGAATATTGTAAAGTAGTTTCAAATAAAAACGAAGAGATTAATAGTGAAGTAATTAAAATTGATGATTCATCAATTTTGATTAAATTAAAAAATAATTTAAAACCAAAAACGAAGTTAAAATTCAAGCTAAACACTGAAAAAATATTTGATGCAGCGGGTAATAAAGTGGATTCGCTTTTTTCGACGGATTTGAATACAGTTGATGATTTAATATTTTCAGGAGTAAGCGGCAAAGTAAAGTTTAAAAACTCAGTTAAAAAAAATGTAACTATAGTTAGTAAAGAACATAATTATAAAAGTACTCTTAATGATAAAGGTGAATTTAATTTCTCAAATATCATACCGGGAAAATATATCTTATGGATATATGAAGATGTAGATTCAAACGATGTTTATACGAACGGAAACGTATATCCTTATAAAATGTCTGAGAAATTTTATGTCTTCCCGGACACTTTGAACTTAAGGGCAAGATGGCCCATAGGAGATATTGAAATTGAAAAGTATCATTAGCAGTAAAATTATATTTTTAATTGTTATTTGTCTTTTTATGGGGCATAGTATAATTGCGTCAGATTTAGATAGTATTAAGATCCAGTACTATAATTCTGAAGGAAAAGCTAAGCTTGATGCATTATATAGTTTGATTAAAGTTTTGAGGCACGATCATTTGGTAGAAGCATTAACCTACGAAAAAGAAGCCGAAGGTTTATTTAAGCAAATCAATTATCCTGAAGCAGAAGCAAAGATATTAGGGCAATTAGCTTTTTGTTATATAAATAATGCAGAATTCGAGAAGGCATTTAAACTTTTACAAAAAAGTTATAATATAGCTCTAAAGTTATCTGATAAAACTATATTGGCAGAAATTGAAAATAATTTGGGTGTTGCCAATTATTTTATTGGCAATTACGCAATTGCAGCTCAATACTTAATGAATGCCTATAAGACACGAGTTAAATTTGGTAATAAGTCTGATATTGCGAACACTGCAAATAATTTAGGTTTGGTATTTAATCAAATTATGGAGTTTAAAAAAGCGAAAGAATATTTTGTTATTTCATTGAATCTAAAGAAAGAAGTAGGAGATAATTTAGGAACTGTTAGGACTATTTCAAATATTTGTGATACACATATAAAACTTAACGAGATTAAAAAAGCAATTAAGTATTTTGAGGAAGGTTTTGAATTAAGTAGTAAGTATAAATATGAATCCGGTATAGCGATAATGGCAAATTTAGGCGGAAGAATTTATACTATTTTAAAAGACTACGAACGTGCTTTACATTTCTACTTCTTGGCTAAAGAAATTTATCATTCTCGTTCTGAACGGGCTGGGGAACTGCAAGCGACAAATTTTATTGCAGAAGTATATTTAATAACTAAAAATAATTCTGAAGCGTATAAATTTCTTCAAAATGCCTTATCTTTAAAAAAAGATATTAATCAGGAAGCAGTTTTTGTTAAAACATATTTATTGTTCTCTCAATATTTTGAACAACAAGGTAATTATTTAAAAGCCTTAGAGTTTGCAAGAATTTATGATAGAATTAAAGATACAATTTTTGACGAGAATAAGACAAGACAGATTAGAGAACTTTCTGCAAGTTATGAAATTGAAAACAAGCAGCAACAAATTAATTTATTAAACAAAGAAAAAATAATTAGAGAGCTTGATTCAGAACGTTCTTTGTATGTAAAATATGTGCTTGTATTGGTACTTGTGGTTTTTTTCATTGTGATTGTTGGATTATTTTATCGAAACAATGTACTATTGAAGAATAGAAAAATTTTAGAAGATTTAAACACTGAAATTTTAGAGCAAAAAAATACACTAGATGAATTAAACAAAACCAAAAATACTTTATTTAGAATAATAGCTCACGATTTGCGAAATCCGTTTAACATCTTAATAGGGTTTAGCGATGGATTACTGAGTACTTGGAATAACATTGAAGAAAGAGAAAAAATTGATTTAATAAAAGACATTAATTCAGTCTCTAAAAATAGTTATTTATTATTAGAAAATTTACTTGATTGGGCAATTAATAACACTGAGGGTAAAAAAGTTCATCCCGAAAAAATTGTTCTTCAGAAATTTGTTAAAGAAAGTATTTGTAGTTTAATAATAAATGCGGATAAAAAAAATATTAAAGTTAATATCAATATTGATGAAAATAGTATAGCATATGCCGATCATAATATGTTAAATACAGTGATGCGTAATATATTTTCTAATGCAGTAAAATATACTGAATACGGTGGAAATATAATTATAAAGAGTTCATTTAAAGATGATAAATACGTTACATTAGAGATAATTGATGACGGAATCGGAATGTCTATTGATTTAATAGATAAAAAACTAAATCAAAATAACTTTGAAACTACTTCCGGTACCAATAATGAAAAAGGAACCGGTCTGGGCTTAATTTTATGTAAGGAATTGATTTCCAAAAATAACGGTATTCTAAATATTTCGAGCGAAAACGGAAAGGGAACTACGGTTAGTATTTTATTGCCGAAAATTTAGCTATTAAGCTATCACTTTATAAAAATAGATTAATTAGGATTAAAGTGGGAATATTTATTAAAATTCCCACTTTAGAATCACTAATACATTAAATATTTTGAAGTTTTATTTCTGAATATTTCAATATCTTTATCCAAATAACTTTTGATTTCCGAAAATGTATAATTTTTTGAAAATATCTTTCTAATGTTATCAGATCCAGAGACTTTATCAAACATATCGTGACGGTTAGGAGACATCTCAAATATGTTTTTTTCAGGATATAAGATATTATGTACTTGCATAAAATAAAATTGTATCTCGGTTAAATTTACTGATTTAAAATCTGTAATATGAATTTGAACACCACTTATGCTTTCGCCTTTGCTAACTGCATAATAAGGTTTATAGGTGATTGGTCTAAAAATAACACCTTTTAAATTTAGTTCATTCATCTTGTTTGCTAAAATTGTACCATTAATCCACTCAGCCGCAAATGTTTGAAATGGAATAGTATAACCAACACCGATAGAAATAACGTCAAGTTCACCCAATATACCGCTGGCAACATAATAAAAAGGAGAATCTTTATGTGGTACATGTGGGGAAGTAGGTACCCACTCTAATCCGGTTTCTTCAAATGTCATTTCTCTCTTCCATCCTTGCATAGGAATTACAGTCAATTTGCATTTTACTTGATTTTTTAGTAAGCCTTCATTGTTCAAGTAATTTGCTAACTCACCACATGTTAACCCATAGACGTAGGGAATGTTAAATTGGCTTACGAAGGAAATAAAATCAGTCTCAGCATTATTTCCTTCTATTCTAATACCTCCCAAAGGATTAGGTCGATCTAAAACAACTACTTCTAAATTGTTTTCAGCAGCAGCTTCCATTAATAAACCCATTGTGCTAATATAAGTATAAGATCGGCATCCTATATCTTGAATATCGTATACAATTACATCAATTCCTTTCAACATTTCCTTACTGGGTTTTCTTGTTTTTCCATATAATGAATAAACAGGCAATCCGGTTTTAGGGTCTTTATAAAAATCTACGTATTCACCTGCTGCGTAATCTCCTCTTACTCCGTGTTCCGGACCGTATAAAGCAACAAGTTCTACTGATTTTGATTCAAAAAGAATATCTATAGTTGATCTTAGTCTACTATCTACTCCGGTAGGGTTTGTTACTAATCCGACTTTTTTACCTTTCAGAATTTCAAATCCTGAATCACTTAAAACTTCGATGCCTGTTTTTACAAGTGGTTGGGCAAAAAGTACCGAACACAAAAACATTAAACCAAGGAATTTAATTTTCATTTAAAATATCCATCTTTATTGATTTGAAAACAGAATTTACTCGTATATCTATTTCATCAATTATTTTTGTCGCTTCAGTTATCATTTTTGTTGAGTATTCTTTATCATTTAATGATGAGCAATTAATAATAACATTCAAAAAAGCACCTTTTGAAGCAGTGCTTAATAATAAAATTGCTACTCCGGCATCGCTTATAGAATTTTTATTTCCTTTCACTACAACTTCTTCTAAAACTTTCAAAATTATATTACATTGATTTACTACTTTAAAGGGAATTTCGGCAGCACCTTTTGTTGCCGATTCAATGGCTTCAGCTCTTAATTTTTTTTGTTCATCAGTTTCTTTTGCCATTTTAAATGCATTCATAACCAAATCAAATGCTTCATTATCTTTTTGGGCTAATTCCTCAAATATTAATTTGTTTTGCGAAAGAATATTTAGAAATTCTTTCATCTGTTCTTCAAAATCAATATATTTTTTTTTGCCAATTGTTAAACCACATACCATTTTTCCAAGAGAGCTTGCAAGAACTCCGCAAAAAGCACTTACGTTTCCTCCGCCGGGAGTAGGGGATGATGATTCTAAACTTTCCAAATACGATTTTAGTGTTAAATTTTCTTCCATATTAACTCCGTTTATTTAATCATGTACTCAATAATTTTTTCTTCCGGATTAAAAGGATGTAATGAACTTAAACCTAATTTATTAATGGCTAAGTTTACTAAATCCCTTTCATCTAAATTATCATTTTCGGAATAATATTTACCTGCTTCAATCATTGCCTCAAGCGGTATTAGTCCGACTATTTCAGAACCGTCAATTTCAACCCCCATCTCGTCTGCTAATCTTTTTACTTCTTCAAATACAACATGCATTGGTGTAATTTTATAGTTTACAAGATTTATTGAAACTTGAGTTATGCCATACTGTTCTAATGGAACTCCCATTGCTTTTACGGCTTTAAATTTACCCGGAATTCTTACGGTTTCACCGTTAATTTTTACTAATTTTCCGTTTTCATCTCTTTTAGGTTTTCCTATTTCCCTAATTGTTTCAGCTATTTCTTTTGAGTAATTTAAATCTGCAGATTTAATATTAACATTATAAGCTATTAAGAAAAAGCGACAACCGGTTACCGTACCTCCTAATTTAGAGTTAAATTCAGAACTGCCAAAGTCAGGTAACCAATCAGGATTTTTTAGTTTTTCTTCTAAACCTTCATATTCTCCTTTACGAATATCGGCTAAATTTTTACGAAAAGGTTTATCTTGTGCGCTTTCGTATAAATAAACGGGTAAGTTAAGTTTTTTAGATATAGTTTCAGCATATTTTTTCGAAATTGCAATGCAATCATCAACTGTTGCGTTACTTATCGGTACAAAAGGAACAACATCTATAGCTCCCAACCTTGGATGGTTTCCCTTATGTTTACTCATGTCAATATTTGCTGCTGCTGCAATACTAGCATTTATTGCACCTTCAAGAATCGAATTCTCATCACCAACCATCGTTACAACTAAACGGTTGTAGTCTTTATCCGGTTCAAAACTTAAAAGTTTGACATTTGGAGTAGATATTATAGCATCTTTAATATCTTTTAACGTTTTTGGGTCACTACCCTCGCTAAAATTTGGAACACATTCAATTAATTTCATATTATTCTCTAATTATCGTTTATAAATTATTTCGCCTTTTTTTATGGTCATTACATTTAAATTTTTACCAACATTGTAAATAATGTCAGAGTAATCATTTGCTTCAAAAATGCTAAAATCAGCTTGTTTTCCTATCTCAATACTTCCGGTAATATTTTCTAAACCAATCGCCTTTGCTGCATTTATGGTAACAGCAGAAATTATAGATTCGATATTCATTCTCATTTTTATAGCGGCAATGCTCATTATTAAATTAATATCATGAATATGAGAAGAACCGGGGTTAAAATCTGTAGATAATGCAATTATTCCCCCTTCTTCAATCAGAGAAAGGGCGTTAGCAAAGTTATAATTTAAGAAAAACGAAACGCCGGGAAGTAGTACACAAACCGAGTTTGATTTGGCGATTTTGCCAATATCAATATCGTTAAGCATTTCAAGATGATCAACACTAACAGCATTGTATTTAAGAGCAATATCAATTCCGCCAATATTATTAAATTGATCGGTATGTAGCTTTATTTTTAATCCGGTTTTTTGGGCTGCGTCCAAAATTTTATCGGTTTCTAATGCGGAAAAAGCAGTTGTTTCGCAAAAAATATCGCAAAAATAAGCCAAATTATTCTCTTTTATGTACGGCAGCATTTGGTTAATTATAATATCAATATATTTTTCTCTGTCATTTTTAAATTCGCGAGGTATTGTATGTGCCCCTAAAAATGTCGGAACGATATCAATTTTATAATTATTTTTTAATGCTTTTATAACCTGTAAAATCTTTATCTCGTCATAAAAACTTAAGCCGTATCCGCTTTTAATTTCTAAAGAAGTTACCCCACGAGAGATAAAATAATCAATTCTTGCAGCCGAAATGTTGTAAAGTTCATCAAATGACATCTCTCTTAATGAGTTTACAGTATTATTAATTCCGCCTCCTTTTGCTGCAATTTCTTCGTAGCCAACACCGGCAATTTTCATTTTAAATTCTTCTGAGCGATTACCTGCAAAAACTGTGTGTGTGTGGCAGTCAATTAACCCGGGTAAAATAATTTTATTTGATACATCAATAACTTCATCAATTTTTTTCGGAAAATTATTGTTTTGTAAAACATCTTTAATAACATCGTTTTCTATTAAAATATGACAGTTTTCTAGTAGTTCGATGTTACTCATTTCGAAACCACGTTTGAAGTTTGTACCGTTTGTGTTAATCGTAACTATCTGTTTTGCATTTTTTAGTAATTTAAGCATTTATATATCCTTAGATATCAATAATAATAAAAATTAATCAGCAAATAATATGCAAATATTTTTGTCAATAAGTCAAGAATTTTGTAAATTTAAAGTATTAATTTAGGGATTTTAGTGATATGCCTCCTACCAAAAAACTTAAAATATTATTTGTTACGTCTGAAGTTGCTCCTTTTATGAAAGCGGGTGGTCTTGCTGACGTATCTGCAGCTCTACCTCAAATGTTGCAAGAATTAGGTCATCAGGTTAGAATAATAGTTCCAAAATATGGAGCTATAGATGAAAAGAAATTTAAAATACATGAAGTGGTTAGACTAAAAGATATTAAGACAAAAATTGGGGAGAAAGAAGTTAAATTTTCACTGAGATCATCCTTTCTTGTAAGTTCAAAAACTAGAGTTCAAATTTATTTTGTTGATAATCACGAATATTTTGGTAGTCGTCATAGCTTGTATCAGGATCCGATATATAACGAGGATTTTAAAGATAATGATGAACGCTTTATTTTACTAACTCATGCAGTTTACGAATTAATAAATAAATTAAATTGGGTTCCGGATATTATTCATAGTAATGATTGGCAATGTGGTCTTGTACCTACATATTTTAGTTTGTTATACAAAGATAATCCCGTATTTCAGGATATTAAAACAATACATACAATTCATAATTTAGCATTTCAGGGAATTTTTCCAAGAGCTAGTATATCAAAAACACAACTTCCGAAAGGATTGGTTGAAAATGAATCCGGTGTGTTACAGAAGGGGAAATTTAACTTTATGAAAGCAGCAATTCAGTATGCTGATTTATTAAGTACGGTTAGCCCAAGTTACGCAAATGAAATATGTACCGATAAAGAAATATCGTGCGGACTAGGTGAATTTTTATGTGCCAGAAAAGAAAATATGTTTGGTATTATTAACGGAATTGATAATGAAGTTTGGAATCCTAAACAGGATACATTGATTCCAGCAAAATTTGGCTTAAAAAATATTGATAATAAGAAACAGAATAAAATTGAATTAGCCGAAAAATTTGGCTTACAATATAATCCGGATATTCCTATCATAAGTATGATATCTAGATTACATGATTCAAAAGGTTTTGATTTAATTGTTAAATCATTCACCGAA
This sequence comes from Bacteroidota bacterium, assembly GCA_023447335.1. GTDB lineage: Bacteria > Bacteroidota > Ignavibacteria > Ignavibacteriales > Melioribacteraceae > JAEXOD01. The sequence continues at coordinate 18,459 of JAEXOD010000128.1, read as the reverse complement.
TTAATGGAATTAGATATTCAACTAATTTTATTAGGAACAGGCGAGAGGGAATATCATAGATTTTTTGAAGATGCTTTATTTGATTATAGCGATAAATTTGCATGTTATTTAGGGTTTGACGATGAATTAGCTCATTTAATAGAGGCAGGTTCAGACATGTTTTTAATGCCTTCAAAATTTGAAGCTTGCGGACTTAATCAAATGTATAGTTTGATGTATGGAACCGTCCCCATTGTAAGAGAAACAGGGGGGCTTGCGGATACAGTTTTGAAATTTAACGAAAAAACAGGGGAAGGAAACGGTTTTTCTTTTAAAAAATATGATACTAAATCCATGGTTGCCGAAATTAGCAGAGCAATTAAAGTTTACAAACAAAAACCGGATGAATGGAAAAAAATCATGAAAAATGGGATGAAATCTGATTTCTCGTGGTTAAATTCTGCTAAACATTATATCGAACTCTATAAAAAGCTGCTTATAAAGAGTTAAGGAAAATAATTGGAACATTTTACTAGTTGATTTTTCTTATTGATATAAATTTATATTTTTTTTAACTTACTTTGTTGTATTTATATTTTTAGCTCTTTTTTTTGGAGGCTTATACTTGAAAAAGCACTTGTTTAGATTTTTAGTTGGTTTATTTGTTCTTTCAGTTCTTAGCGGATGTTCTGACGACCCTTCATCAACAGGTTCAGGGTTGATTCCTGACAGTGATTTGGTTTACACCGATATTTTTGATACAGACTCAATGTTTGTAAATATCACATCATCAACGTTCAACGATTCAATTGATTTGAGTAGTTCCGATAGATTGTTAATCGGCAAAACTTCTTTTGCTAAAGCAACTGCATTAGTTAGATTTTATCCCGTAATTCCTGATTCAATTTCTGCTCAATTATTAAAGGATAGTATTATTGTTCGAAAATGTTGGGTTAAAATTATTCCAAATTACTTTTTGGGTGATTCTTTAGCTCCGTTTAATTTTAACTTATATCGCATCAAACAGGCTTGGTCATCATCCGAAATCGACAATAGTAACTATACTAGCTTGCCGGTTGATAAATCGAATGATATTAGTTTTAATAAAGTTTTTACAGATTCATTAATTACTTTTAATATTGAAAATTCAACTGCATTAAAATGGTTGCAATATAAAGCTGATACAACTAGCGGAGAAAACTTTGGGGTTATGTTCTCTCCAACCGAAGGTACAAATCGTATAATAGGAATTCCGGGATTAAATGCTTATACGGATTATTCAGATTTTGCAGTATATATTGAAGTAGAGAAAATTGGAAAATATATTGATACTGTAATGGCTTATACGACTGAAGACTTACATGCAGTAGAAGTTACTCCTCCTACAAGTATCTCGAATAATCTATTCTTGATAGGTGGAAACCCGTATCGTTCAAAATTATATTTTGATTTAAGCACGCTTCCTAAAAATATAGTTATTAATAAGGCTATTTTATCAATAACACGTGATGATTCCGAAAGTTATATCGGAAAACCCGCAAGTGATACGATTTTTGCAATTGTGCTTAATGATAGCACTACCAATACAATCAATCAGTACTATAATATAGGTTATTTACTCAATAAAGACAAAGTTTATAGCGGTGATATAACAGCATTTATACAGCGATGGGCTGACGGTATTAGTAATCAAGGAATTAGGTTAAACCTATCTAACGAAACTAATACAGTTAATAAAATAGCAATAAAAAGTGAAAAATCTGTCACTTCTAAACCAAAAATTAAAATATACTACACTAAACAAAGATAAAAATGAAGAAATTTAATTTAATAATAGCAGTTAGTTTAATCACATCTTTAAGTATTTTTGCATCCGGCGGTTCTCTTTATACAAGATATGGTGTGGGTGATGTTATTAATTCATCTTCCGGGCGATTAATGAGTCTTGGAGGATTAGGTTATGCTTTACAGAATTCTGATTATTTAAGTGATCTTAATCCTGCTAATTGGTATAGAATTTATGCCACAAGATTAGAAGCCAATTTTTTGTTGAATGGTGTTAAATTAGATGACGGAATGAATAAAAGCAATTACGCAAAAGGAATTTTCAACGGAATTAAAGTTGGAATACCAATTGAACGCGATCTTGGAATCGCAATAGTTATGGGTGTTACCCCTGAGTCTTTTGTTCAGTATGAAGTTGTGAATAGTGTTACGAACAATAGTATAGAAAACTATACAACCAAATATGAAGGTAGTGGCGGTATTAATAAACTTTTTATTGGTACAAGTTTTAAATTACCTTATGATTTTGTGTTAGGAGCCTCTTTAGATTATTACATGGGAAGTATTAAATATAGTTCTGTTATTGAGTTTGAAGATAATTCGGAATTTAATAATAGTTCGGTTAGAAAGCAACGTGATTATAAAGGATTAGGATTCAATGTAGGTTTATTAACTCCAGATTTAAGTAAAATTATCAATATTGATAAAATTCAAGACTTAAGATTGGGAATAGCATTTAAGTATGCTTCAAACATAAAAACGGATACTTCATTATACATCGGTTCTTTACTTGGTGAAAAACTAGTTGAAAAAATTCCTGTTTATACACATCTTCCTTATAAAGTAGGATTTGGTTTAAGCTTTATTTATGACCAAAACTATTTATTTATAATAGATTACGCAAATCAACCATGGAGTAAATATACATTTAATGGTATAAATGATCCGAATTTACGTGATTATCAAAAAGTGAGTATTGGTTTAGAACATAGAAATTCAGTTACAAGATATAGCACATTCGCTGATCAGATTATTTTACGTGGTGGGGTTGGATATGAACAAACGCAATATAAAATAAATGGCACAGGAATTGACTATTATTATTTAACTGCAGGATTAAGTTTTCCTTTAATGTTTGAAAATACTGTGGATATAGGAGTATCGGCCGGATTTAGAGGGAAAAAAGATAATGCATTAATAAAAGAAACAGTTTACAATTTATCATTAACCTTTAGTTTTGGTGAACTTTGGTTCATTAGACAAGACAGATAACAAATTTACGGAGAGGTAAAAAGTGAAAACATTACGACTAACAATTGCAATTTTAGCAGTTGTTGCTATGTACACCAACACAGCTGCTAAATATTTAAGAGCCGATAGTCTAAATATATTGGCAGAATTCAGTTTGTTCAATGAATACCATAAGAACAAAGATTATACAAGTGCAGAACCACATGGTTGGAATGTAATTAATACAAAACCACAAGACTTTATTAGATTTAAAATATTCAAAAAAATGGAAGACGTGCTGTGGTATATGCATGATAGTCTTGCTAAATCTGATGAAGAAAAAATGAAATACACTGATACTACTTTATATTTTTATAATATTGCTGCTAAATTAGAAACAGATAAAGTTGGTGCTCATTTAGTTAGAAAGGCTTTTATTTTAGAAATGTGGAAAAAAGCACCGATTGAAGTTGTAGTTGAAGCTTATGAAAAGGCTTTTTCCGTAGATCAAAACTTAGATTCATATTATAAAGATCGTCTTGGAATTCTTTACAGCACAAACGCAAATGAAACTAACGGTTATAAAGAAAAAGCTTTAGATTTGTATCTTAAATTACAAGAATTGGAACCTGATAATGAAGTTTGGATTTCAAGAGTAACTGCTCTTGCCGAAGACGAAAATCAGTTAATGGATTTTAAAAAGAAAGGATGGGACCTAGATAAAGAAAGTATTGAAAAAGCTTGGAGCTTTGCAAGTACTTGTTTAAGATTCCGTAATTTTGAAAGAGCTGTTGAACCATTAGAATTTTTATCAAAAAAAGCTCCAGAAGTTGTAAATTATCAGAAAGAATTAGCCAGAACTTATGATAAATTAGAAGAAAAAGAAAAAGCATTAGAAGTTTATAAAAATTTAATAAAAATAGATCCGGAAAATAAAGATAATCATATAAATATTGCTATCATTTATAAAGAAATGAATCAATTATCTACAGCAAGAAATCATTTAAGAACAGCTGCTAAAATGGATCCGAATTGGGATTATCCTATATTTATCGAAGCTCAGTTATATGAACAATCTGTAAGAAACTGCGGAAGTTTTGAATTCAACGACAGATTAGTATATTTATATGCACTACAAACTTATCAAAGATGTAAAAATATGAGCGGACAATTTGCTAGTAGAGCCGCTGAAAGAATAAGTGCTTTAGCAAGTACCATACCGCAGAAGGAAGACTATTTCTTTAGAAAAATTTCAAGCGGTACATCTTTAAGATTAGAAGGTTCTTGTTACAATTGGATAGGTGCTTCTGTAGTAGTTCCTTAATTAAAATTAAATGTTGAGTTGAGTATGTTTGAATATTTAAAAAACGATATAGATGCTTTTAATATATTAAACCAAGAAATTGGTAGAGAACAAAATAACTTAGAATTAATTGCATCTGAAAATTTTGTAAGTTCGGCTGTGTTACAAGCAGCCGGCTCTGTGTTAACAAATAAATACGCTGAAGGTTATCCCGGAAAACGTTATTACGGTGGTTGTGAGTTTGTTGATATGGCAGAAGAGCTTGCTAAAGATAGATTGAAAAGATTATTTGGTGCGGAATATGTAAATGTTCAGCCACATAGCGGTTCTCAAGCTAATATGGCGGTTTATATGGCATTACTAAAACCCGGTGATAAAATTTTGGGACTTAGCTTAGATCACGGAGGTCATTTAACGCACGGGTCTCCTGTTAATTTTTCCGGTCAGATTTATAAGGCAGTTGGTTATCCTTTAAATCCGGAAACTAAAATGTTGGATTACAACATTATTGAAGATTTAGCAAAAAAAGAAAATCCAAAGTTAATTGTTGCGGGTGCAAGCGCTTATAGCCGTGAGTGGGATTATGCCAAATTTAGAGAAATTGCAGATAAAGTTGGTGCTTTGTTAATGTGTGATATGTCTCACCCATCAGGATTAATTGCCAAAGGATTATTGAATAATCCTTTAGAATATTGCGATGTCGTAACTTCAACTACGCACAAAACTCTTCGTGGACCCAGAGGCGGGGTTATTTTATTAGGCAAAGATAAAGAAAATCCTTTTGGAATTAAGACCTTAAAAGGGGATAGATTAAAATTAATGTCTGAATTGTTTGACGGAATGGTTATGCCCGGTATTCAAGGAGGTCCATTAATGCACATTATTTTGGCTAAAGCAGTTGCATTTGGAGAAGCTTTATCTGATGATTTTAAAGATTATGCTACTCAGGTTATGAAAAATGCCAAAACTTTAGTATCGGAATTAATTAATTATAATTTTGATATTATAAGCGGTGGTACAGATAATCACTTAATGCTTGTTGATTTAACCAATAAAAATATTAGTGGTAAAAAAGCCGAACGTGTATTAGAGCTTGCAGGTATGACTGTTAATAAAAACATGATACCTTTTGATACAAAAAGTCCTTTTGTTACAAGCGGTATAAGAATCGGAACACCGGCAGTAACTACAAGAGGAATGAAAGAAAATGAAATGAAATTAATTGCGGGCTTTATTAATAAAGCATTAGTTAATCAAGATAATGAAGTTGAATTAACTAAAATAAGTGCAGAAGTAAAAGAGCTATGTAATAGATTTCCGTTATACCCAAATTTATCGATTTAAGGATTTACATTGTTACCTAAGCAAATTCAAGATGTTGAAATGCCGTTTTTAGACCACTTGGAAGAGCTTAGGTGGCGTATTATAAAAGCAGTGGGGGGAGTTTTAATTGCAACTATAATAAGTTTTATATTTATTGATATTTTTATTGAGAATATATTATTATTACCCGCAAAAACTAGTAATATCAAGCTTCAAAATTTAAGACCTTTCGGGCAACTCTTTCTCTATTTTGAAGTTGCGTTAATTGTAGGTGCAATATTAAGTTTGCCAAATATTTTTTATCAGTTTTGGAAATTTGTTGCTCCGGCACTAAAAGAAAACGAACGTAAATACATTACTTGGATTGTTTTTTTCTCTACTTTCTGTTTTTTTGCGGGGATTGTATTTGCTTATTTTGTAATGTTGCCCCTTTCGCTAAAATTTGCTGCCGGTTTCGGAAGTGCCGTAATAGAAAATAATTTTGCAATTGACGAATATTTTAGCATAATAATTAGCGTTATGTTGGCTGCCGGTACGGTTTTTGAGTTACCTATGTTGTCCTTTTTCCTTTCTCGTATAGGAATTTTAACTCCAAAATTTATGAGAAAATATCGCAAACATTCTTATGTTGGGGTTTTTGTAATTGCAGCAGTATTAACACCGGGAACAGATCCTCTTTCACAAGTTTTATTAGCTATCCCTTTGGTTTTCTTATATGAAATAAGTATATTAGTCTCTAAAATTTTCCAAAAAAAAGTTGACTAATTTAGATCTAAACCAAATAATAAATTATTACGAAGATGAACTAAAGACTTTTAAAGAAAAGTTTCGTTTGTCTATGAAATCTCATGTCGGGCTTGTTGAGCTTGTTACTAGGTATATTTTACATCAAAAGAGCAAGAAGATAAGACCGTTATTAGTAATTCTTTCTGCTGAGCTTTGTGGAGGAGTTAAAGATAGAACCTATAGAGGAGCAAATTTAGTAGAATTATTGCATACAGCTACTTTAGTTCATGATGATGTTGTTGATAGTGCTGAAGAAAGAAGAGGTTTCCCTTCAATTAATTCGATTTGGAAAAATAAAATAGCGGTATTAATGGGTGATTACTTATTAGCTCGAGGATTAATGCTTGCTGTTGAAGGAGAAGATTTTGACTTTCTAAAAGTAATAACAACTACCGTAAAAAGAATGTCGGAAGGGGAATTATTACAAATTAGTAAAACCCGTAGGCTTAATAATAATTACGAAACTTATTTAAGAATTATATCTGATAAAACGGCATCATTAATTGCTACATGTTGCGAAATAGGGGCAAGAAGTACAACAGATAACATGGATAAAGTTCAAGCTCTTATTGAATATGGCGAATCTTTAGGAATAGCATTTCAAATTACTGATGATATTTTAGATTATATTGGTAAAAAGAAATTATTCGGTAAACCTTTGGGCGGTGATATTAAAGAAAAAAAACTTACTCTTCCCCTAATTTATGCTTTACAAAATTGTAGCGCAGATGAAAAAAAGGATATTTTAAGGATAATAAAAAAGGGGAATGAGATTAGCAAAGTTATTGACTTTGCTATAAAAAAAGGGGGAATAGAGTATTCCTATAAAATTGCAAGTGAATTTGCCGATAAAGCAAAAAAATCTCTTGAAATATTTGACGAATCAGAGGTCAAAACTCACCTATTTTATTTAGTGGATTTTGTAGTTACAAGAAATAATTAGTTACCAAATTAAAGCCGGTCAACATGATAATATATTCAATCGGGAAAAGAATAAAAAAATTCTTAAAAGTTATTGTCACTAATTTTGATAATAAACCGGTTTCAAAAGATGTCGGATTATATGAGTATGATCTATCAAAAGATACTTCAAAAGACGGAGTATATATTGTCAGGTATCCAAACAAAAAGATTAAAGCAGAATTGTTTTATTTAAACGGCAAACTTAACGGCATATGTAATTTTTATTATGAAAACGGAAGAATAAAAGCAAGAGAAGAATATAGAGACGGGATACTTGAAGGGACAACAAAAAGATACTATCCATTTGGTATTTTGCAAGCAGAAGAGTTATATAATAACGGAAAATTAGTAAGAAAAAAAGAGTTTAATGACGAAGGGAGGTTAGTTAAGGAAACTAAAATTTAAAATTAATAGTTTTCATTTTGTAAAAAGTTTTTTATTTAATATATTAATACTCTGAAATATTAAAATATACATAATATCTTATTTAATATTTTTTAGGTGAAAAGGTGTTCTGTAAATTAAAGGTATAAAATGAAAAAACGACTACTTGATTATACGTTAAAAATTAGAATCCCCTTAGTTTTATTTGTTATTGTTACTTCCTTTTTAATTACATTTTATGCCGGTAGAGCTGAAAGAGACGGAATTGGATACCAGCCAATTCAACCGATAAAATATTCCCATAAATTACATGCCGGAACCATGGGTATTGATTGTCAATATTGTCATACCGGTGTTTCAAAAGGAAGGCATGCTTTAGTCCCATCAGTTAATATTTGTATGAATTGTCATACTGTAGCCCGCAAAGACCGACCCGAAATAATTAAATTAACCGAGTATTACGAAAAGGGGAAACCATTACCTTGGGAACGAATTCATCAAGTTCCGAAATACGCGTATTTCAATCATTCGGTACATGTTAACAGAGGCGTTGCTTGCGAAACTTGCCATGGTGATATAAAAAATATGGAAGTTGTTGCTCAAGTTAGAAGTTTTACTATGACTGCTTGTCTAGAGTGTCATAGACATCCGGAAAATCAATTAGGATATTTAGATAAGGTTAATAACGGACCAACAAACTGTGCTGCTTGTCACAGATAGGAGCAAATTATGAACAATTTTAATAGAAGGAAATTTGTTGAAAGAATAGGTCTTAGTTTTGCAGGTTTAACACTTCTGTCGATTATTCCGGTAAAAATATTTTCAAAAGAAAAGAATGAATCAAGTAATCTAAAAATCAAATTGAACCCGATGTCCGTAAAAAGAAAAAATATTAAAAGGTTTTAATGATGGATATTAACTCTGATAGCAAAAAATACGTTAGAAATTTTGAACTGTCTGAAAGTTCGGATAAAAAAACTGAAAAACGTGGTGAATTTTTACCGGAAACAGTTGAAAAGTTTAATTTAGAAAATGAATCTACTGTTAGTAGAAGAAAATTTTTAGCGTTACTTGCTGCTTCTGCAGCAGTAACAGCGACTGCTTGTAACGACTATCGGGATAAAGGAAAAATAATCCCTTATAACAAAAGACCGGAAGATATTTTGCCCGGTACCGCAAACTATTATTCTTCAACTTGTACCGGATGTTCTGATAAGTGCGGAATTTTGGTTAAAACAAGAGAAGGCAGACCAATAAAAATTGACGGTAATCCTGATAATCCGATAAATAAGGGTAAAATTTGTGCTACGGGACAATCAAGTATTTTAGAATTATATGATCCCGGAAGACTAAAAAAACCTTTGTTGAACAATAAAGATATTGATTGGAATACTATTGATAATAAAATTTTAAATGAACTTGAGTATTGTATCAAAAATAATCTTGAAATTGCAATTATTACCGATAATATTAATTCTCCGGTTCAGGCTCAACTTCTAAATGATTTTATTAATAAGTATCCTACAGCAAAAGTCTATAATTATAATCTATTTGATAATATAAATCAATTAAATGCTTTAAAAAAATTATTCGGTAATTCGATAAAACCTAAATATTTATTGGATAAGGCTAAAATTATCGTTTCGATTGGATCTGATTTTTTAGGAAGAAGTGATAATTTAGTTGAGAATATTAATTCTTTTTCGCAAAACAGAAATGTAAATGAAATAAAAAATTTTAATAGACTCTATTCGGTTGAAGGAAACTTGTCTTTAACCGGTAGTAACTCTGATTATCGGTTTGTTGTTAATCCTATTAATTATGACGAATTTTTATTAGGGATAATTAATGAATTAAATGCACAAGGTTTATCAATACCTAGTGAATTATTACAATTAGCAGCCGGGATTAATCTAAAAATTATAGCAAAAAGATTAAAACTAAATACTCAAAATATTAATAATTTTATTCAAGATTTAATTACGAATCGGCAAAAAACTTTATTTTTACCCGGTGATAACCTAAGCGAGTCTACTTATTTATTAGTCTATTCAATTAATCAGATTTTAAATAACTTGGATTTATTGGATTTTGCAAACGGTTATGAACAATTATTAGATTCTACTTCTGAAATTGAATTTAAGAATTTAGTAGATAGAATGAGAAAAGGTAAAGTGGGGATAGTGATAAACTTTGATACCGATCCTATTTATGGTTTGGCTAAGGGAATCGGATTTGAATCCGGATATAAAAATGTTAAAAATCGTATTACCCTATGTGAATCACTAAATGATACTGCAGAGTTAAGTAATTTCGTATTGCCGATTAATAATCAACTAGAAAGCTGGGGTCTTTTTAATACTAAAGAGGGAATTTTTAGCTTTCAACAACCCGTGATTGCTCCAATCTTTGATACTCGCGAAAAGGAAGGGATTTTGTTGAATTTCATTTACGGCGAGTGTGATGAGTTTTCGTATTATACTTATATTCAAAACTACTTTAAAGGGAATATTCTTCCTAAATTTTCGGTTACTGCAAGTTTTGAAGAAATTTGGAATAATTGTTTACATGACGGTGTAATAACAATAACATCTTCAAATGTTACAAAACCTATTTTTAATTCTTCTGCACTGAGTAGTATCAAAGTATTAAATGATAATAATAAACTTGTTGTTTTATTAGAAAGAAATTATTTTATTAAAGACGGTAGATTTGCAAATAATGGTTGGCTTCAGGAAATTCCGCATCCTATTAGTAAAATTGCATGGGATAATTATGCTGCTTTATCTCCTAATACGGCAAGAAAATTAAACTTAAAAAAAGACGATGTAATTGAAATTTCCAAGGATAATAGGAAAATTAAAATTGCAGTACTTGTGCAACCGGGTATTGCAGATAATTTAATTGCTATTGAACTAGGATATGGTAGAAATATTATTTCTGATGTTGGTAAAGATGTTGGCGTTAATGCAAATATACTTTTGAATGATAGAGATAATAAGTATTTAATAACCGATATTAATATTAAAAAAACAGATGAAGTTTATTTATTAGCGTCATCTCAAGAGCATAACCCTATTGATGACCCTTTAACAAAGGAATTGCATCGTAAAAGGAACATTATTCAGGAAGGAACCGTTTTACAATATCTCAAAAATCCAAAATTTTTAGAGAAGCATGAAACTGAGATTTTTAGTATAACAAAAGAGATGGATTATAATGGTAATAAATGGGCGATGTCTATTGACCTAAACAAATGTATTGGTTGCGGAATATGTGTTGCTTCTTGTAATGTGGAAAATAACGTTCCGGTTGTTGGTAAGGAACAATATAATAAGGGTAGAGAAATGCAGTGGATGAGGATTGATAGGTATTATTCGGGAGAACCTGATAATCCTATTATAAGCAATCAGCCAATGTTATGTCAACATTGTGATAACGCTCCTTGTGAAAATGTATGTCCTGTTAATGCTACAAATCATAGTGAAGACGGATTAAATCAGATGACTTATAATAGGTGTGTCGGAACTCGTTATTGTTCAAACAACTGTCCATATAAAGTTAGAAGATTTAACTTCTTTAATTTTAAGGATCATTTTGAAAACGCTTATTATGATAATGATTTAAGTGGCTTAGTTAACAACCCGGAAGTTACTGTTCGTAGTAGGGGAGTGATGGAAAAATGTACATTCTGTGTGCAAAGAATTATGGAAGCCAGACAAGAGGCTATTAAAAATAATGTTCCTTTAAAAGGAACTGATGTTACAACTGCTTGTCAGCAAGCTTGTCCGTCCCAAGCTATTGTATTCGGGGATGTAAACGATAAAGAAAGTGAAATTTATAAATTGCGAAACCATGAATTAGGTTATCATGTTTTGGAAGCACTTAACGTAAAACCAAATGTTACTTATATTGCTAAACTTCGTAACACACATTCGGAGGAATTATAGTGTCTAATGTGGAATTGACGGAAGAAATATCCGTAATAGAAGGGAAACCTTCGTTACGCTCAATTGATGATATTATTGCCAAACCTTTAGAAACAAAACCAGATAAAAAGTATTATATAGCTTTAGGTTTTACAAGTACACTGCTTTTAATAGGTGTTATAAGTGTAAGCTTATCTTTTTATTACGGCGTTGGAATGTGGGGTAATAATAATCCTGTAGGATGGGCGTTTGATATTGTAAATTTTGTATTTTGGGTTGGAATTGGTCATGCCGGAACTTTAATTTCTGCTATCTTATTTTTATTTAGACAAAAATGGCGTAACGGAATAGCAAGGTTTGCTGAAGGAATGACTATCTTCGCAGTTATGACCGCCGGTTTATTTCCTGCAATACATGTCGGCAGACCATGGTTAGACGGATATTTATTTCCTTATCCTAATCAACATTCTTTATGGGTTAATTTTACTTCTCCTTTATTGTGGGATGTTTTTGCTGTTTCAACATATTTTACGGTATCATTTATATTTTGGTATGTTGGATTGATTCCGGATTTTGCAACATTACGAGATAGAACGGCAAATAAAATTAAAAAAGTTATTTATTCCGTATTCAGTCTTGGTTGGAGGCACTCTACAAGACATTGGCAACATTATGAAATGGTGTATTTAATTCTTGCAGGTTTTGCTACTCCGCTTGTATTATCAGTTCACACTATTGTAAGTTTTGATTTTGCGGTATCAATTCTGCCTGGTTGGCATACTACTATTTTCCCTCCGTATTTTGTGGCAGGGGCTGTTTTTTCGGGATTTGCAATGGTTCAAAATGTATTGATTTTTATCCGGAAAATATTTAACTACGAACATATAATTACATTAAATACTCTTGAAAAAATGAATAAGGTTATGCTGCTAACAGGTATGTTGGTTGGTTATGCATACGGTATGGAATTTTTTATAGCATGGTATAGCGGAGTACAAGCTGAGCAGTTTACATTTATAAATCGAGCTTTTGGACCATATGCTTGGGCTTATTGGATTATGGTTTCTTGTAATGTTCTATTTCCACAATTATTCTGGATCAAAAAAATTAGACGTTCAATTCCTGTTATGTTTGTGATAGGGGTATTAGTTAATGTAGGTATGTGGTTTGAGAGATTTGTTATAACCGTTACATCTCTTTCACGTGATTATTTACCTACAAGTTGGGCTTATTATAAACCGACTTTAATAGATTTTGGAATATTAATAGGTAGTTTTGGATTATTCTTTACATTGTTGTTGCTTTTTACTAAAACGTTGCCGGTTGTTTCTATTGCAGAAGTAAAAGCAGTAGTTGACGGAGCACAACCACAGCACAAGGAACATTGATATGAACGAAAAGATACTTTTTGCTTATACGGCTTTATTCGATAAACCGGATGAAATAATAGATGCCACAAAAAAGACCGAAGAAGCCGGTTATAAAAAATATGATGTAAATACTCCTTATCCGGTACACGGTATGTTTAATGCAATGAAATTAGCTCCATCTAAATTGGGTTATGTTGCGTTAATTGTGGGCTTATCTGCAGCAATCGGTATTATTTTAACTATGTACTGGATTGCGGCAATAGATTATCCGATAAATATCGGAGGAAAACCTTTCTTTTCATTTCCTGCATTAGTTCCAATTATATTTGAAGTAACAGTTCTTTCTGCATCAATAGCCACAGTTTTGGCACTTTTATTTTTCTTTTTTAAGTTTCCGAACAATAGCTATCCTTTGCATGATACCGAATATATGAAAGCAGTTTCATCTGATAAATTTGGTTTATGCATATTAGCAGATGATCCAAAATTCAAAATGCAGGATGTTGAGAAATTTCTTTTATCCTTAAATCCGATTAAAATTGAAGCAGTATACTATGATGAAAATGAATTAAAAGCAAAACCAAATATTTTTGAACCAAAATTTTTAACTTTTTTGGTTGTTATCGGATTGTTTATTTCAGGTATAACGTACTTTACCTTAAATAAATTAATGTATATGGAGCCATTTACTTGGATGATGGTTCAAAACAAACCGATTCCCCAAGAAGAAAGTAAAGTATTTGCAGACGGTTATAGCATGAGGGTTCCCGTTAAAGGCACAGTTTCTAAAGGAAATATGCCGTATTTATTTTACGGTAAACCTGAAGAAGCAGCTATAAAAATGCAAAATCCTTTAGCTTACAATAAGAGTAATTTGGATTTAGGAAAAAACAAATATAATATTTATTGTAGTCCTTGCCATGGAAATTTTGGAGCAGGGGACAGTAGATTAAGAGGTCAATTCCCAAATCCGCCTAGTTTACATTCTGCTAAAGTTAATAATTGGTCAGACGGACGTATTTATCATGTTATTATGGAAGGACAAAATGTGATGCCTTCTTATGCAACTCAATTAAATACTACGGAAAGGTGGGCTGTTATTTTATATGTTAGGGCACTTCAAAGATCATTAAATGCTAAGGAGTCTGATCTAAAATGAGTTCTCCAATCGAAAAAATTGAATTAGTGAAAAAAGAATTTCCGAAAAAAATTTTAAACTTTGGGTTAATCTGTTTCGGATTAGGAATTGTTTTATTGACAGCCGGCTTTTTTGTTGATCATACGCGAGCAGCTTTCAGTAATCTTGTTGTGTTAATGGTTTTAATAAGTGTCGGATTAGGCTCATTATTTATAATCGGAATTGAATACTTAGCCGGTGCTGTTTGGAGTACCGTTTTTAGAAGAATTCCCGAATTCTTGGGATCCATATTACTTATTGTCCCGATCTTTGCTATTCCGGTCTACTTAAATTCACATGGTTTATATCATTGGACGCATGAAGAAGCAGTTCAATCTGATGTGTTATTAAACAATAAATCAGGTTACCTTAATTTGAATTTTTTTACTATCAGATTATTATTGTATTTTGTTATTTGGATTGGTTTTTATTTATTTTTAACAAAAAATTCAGCTAAGCAAGATAAGACAAAAGACGTAAAACTTTCAAAATTAAATGTAAGGGCTTCTGCAGTCATGATGCCGTTTTTTGCAATAACTATTACATTTGCTGCGGTTGATTTGATAATGAGTTTAGAACCCCACTGGTTTTCTACCATTATAGGTGTATATTATTTTTCCGGTACACTTTTAGCCGGGTTGGCTGTTGCAACATTCTTAATTGTTTACTTAAATGAAAACGGATATTTAATAAAAGGCATTGTTTCGGATCACTACTATAGTTTAGGTGCATTTTTATTTGCATTCACTAATTTTTGGGCATACATTGCATTTAGCCAGTTTTTACTTATTTGGTATGCTAATTTACCGGAAGAAACATTTTGGTATCTCAATAGATGGGAAGGTAGTTGGATTTATTTTTCAATCGGACTTATTATAATTCGTTTTGTAGTTCCTTATTTTTATTTACTATCGCAACCTTCAAAAACTAACCCGAAAAAGCTGCTTTTTATTTCCGCATGGATTTTCTTTGCTCATATAGTTGACTTATTTTGGCTTGCTATGCCTACTTATAGTAAAGAAGGAGTTAACTTGGGTTGGATTGAGTTTTCAATTCCGTTAGTTTCAATAGGTATTATAGTTTTGGTGTTTTATTATAAATATAAAAACAACAATTTGATCCCAATAGGTGATCCAAAGTTGAAAAAAAGTATTGATTTTAGATTATGAGTCGAGTTATTTATGGAAAATAATAAATTTGAGCCTGAAATAGATTTTAAAGACTTATTAAAAAATCCAATAAGATTGTTTGGTTGGATTTATCCGCTTTTAATATTTTTAATGTTAGGAGTGGGTATTTATTACGTAAAAAATTTAGATAATTTAGGTAGAAATGAATTCTCTCCTTTATTGGCTGATACATCTTTTGTTAAAAAAGAAATCGATATACCAATGAAAAAAGGGGGAATAGTACCTGCAATTGATTTAAATATAATAAGCAACCCTTCTCAAGATTTTATAAATAAAGGTAAAGAATTATATATAGCCAATTGCTCTTCTTGCCATGGAGAAAGCGGAAAAGGAGACGGTACTGCCGGCGTTGCTCTGAATCCAAAACCACGCAATTTTCACCTAGTTGAAGGTTGGACAAACGGACGGACTCTTTCAGATTTATATAAAACATTACAAGAGGGTATTATTAAAAACGGAATGGCAGCTTATGAATATTTACCAGCGGCTGATAGATTTGCAATGATTAGTTATATAAGAACTTTCACTAAATTTCCGGATATTACAACCGATGAAGTAACGAATCTAGATCTAACTTACAAACTTTCAGAAGGAACTAAAGTTCCCAATCAAATTCCCGTCAGATTATCAACTGAATATCTTAATTATGAATATAACCAGAAAATTAATAAGGAAAAAATAACTGCATTGGCTAACGAAATTCGCATAAATTTAAATTTATCTGAAAGAATTAGTAATATTGAAAAACTTCAAAAATTATTGGTCATTCCGGATTCAGTTTGGAATAAAAACAATTTAATAAGCATTGTATTACAGAATCCAAATTATTTTGGAATGAAAACTTCAATAGTTGCAATGAATGATGATGAATGGAACGGATTATTTACTGTTTTATCAAAATATAAAACGAACTAGATTAATGAAAAATTTATTCTTATCTATTTTCTTATTTTTTTCTATTACATGTTTTGCTCAATCAAAACATGTTGATGTTGGTATTGACGAACAGTTAGATCACTATCTACCAAAAGACGCAACATTTTTTGATTCTGACGGTAAAAAAATGTCAACTGAAGAATTAATAGATAAACCTACGATTTTATCTCTGGTATATTTTGAATGTCCTGGAGTTTGTAGTCCTCTACTTTCTGAACTAAGTCAAACAATTGATAAAGTTGAATTAGTAATAGGTGTAGATTATCAGGTAATTACCATAAGCTTTAATGACAAAGAAGATTACAAACTGGCTAATAAGTGGAAAAATATTTATTTAGGTGGGATGAAGAAACAAATAGATCCAAAAGCTTGGAAGTTTTTGACTAGTGATAGTATCAACATTCGCAAAGTAACGGATGCTGTTGGGTTCTATTTTAAGCCTTATCATAAAGATTTTGTTCATGCTGCCGCTTTAATTGCCATATCTCCGGATAAAAAAATCACACGTTATATATTTGGTACTAGTTTCAATCAATTTGATGTTAAAATGGCACTTATTGAAGCCAAAAGCGGAAAATCTAATCCCACTATTTCAAAAGTTTTGGAGTTTTGTTATAGTTATGATCCGGACGGACGAAACTATAAATTGAACGTTACAAGAATAGTTGGCGTTATAATGTTGATTTCATTAACAGGATTTATATTAATTGTAGTTAAAAAGAAAAAAGTAAAAAGGAGTATAGATGAATGAGTAACGGAAACGTTACACCGCATGTATCTTTCTATGAACAAGGTACGAATAATTATAAAGGAATAAAAGCATGGATATTTAGCACAGACCATAAACGAATTGGTCTATTGTATCTTATATCTATTATGTCATTTTTTGTTGTCGGAGCAATAATAGGCGTTTTAATGCGACTTGAATTAATTGCACCCGGTAAAACAATTATGGATGCACAAACATACAATACTCTTTTTACGCTTCACGGCGTGATTATGATATTCTTGTTTATTGTTCCCGGTCTTCCTGCAATTTTTGGCAATTTCTTTTTACCTATTCAGATAGGGGCAAAAGATGTTGCATTCCCAAGATTAAATCTGCTTTCATGGTGGATTTATATGATAGGCGCATTTTTAGTTTTAATATCATTGTTTTTACCGGGTGGACCGATTGATACCGGATGGACTTTCTATATACCCTATAGTGTTAGAACAACTACTAATGTATCTATGGCAATATTTGCCGCGTTTGTTTTAGGGTTTTCTTCTATTTTAACCGGTATTAATTTTATTACAACCGTTCATCGTTTACGCGCTCCCGGTATGACATTTTTTAAAATGCCGTTATTTGTATGGGCTAGTTATGCTACGGCTTGGATTCAGATTATAGCAACTCCTGTTATTGGAATTACAATTATTCTTGTTATTTTAGAACGCTTATTTGGAGTTGGAATTTTTGACCCTGCATTAGGCGGAGATCCAATTTTATACCAACATCTTTTCTGGATATATTCTCATCCTGCGGTTTATATTATGATATTACCTGCTATGGGGGTAGTCTCAGAGATTATACCAACTTTTGCACGTCGAACAATCTTTGGATACAAAGCTATCGCTCTTTCCAGTTTGGCAATAGCTTTTGTCGGTTATTTAGTTTGGGCTCATCATATGTTTACAAGTGGGATAAGTGATACGGCGAGAATGATTTTTTCATTTTTAACTTTTATAGTTGCCTTACCAAGCGGTGTTAAAGTTTTTAATTGGGTAGCAACTATGTATAAAGGTTCTATAGATCCGAAACCACCTTTTTTGTGGGTTATGGCATTTATAGTGCTTTTTTCTATCGGCGGATTAACCGGATTAGTTCTCGGCTCGCTTGCTACCGATATTCATTTGCATGATACTTATTTTGTTGTAGCACATTTTCATTATGTTATGTTCGGAGGGACGGGAACGATATTTTTTGCAGCCTTATTTTATTGGTATCCAAAAATGTTCGGTAAAATGTATAATATAAAATTAGCGAATTTTAGTGTGTTATTGTTTTTTATTGCCTTTAATTTATTATACCTTCCTAAATTCTTTTTAGGTTATATGGGTA
>JAEXOD010000196.1 GCA_023447335.1 Bacteroidota bacterium | reverse complement strand
GATGTGATCCTAAAAATCCTGCTCCCCCGGTAATAACAACAGTTTTATTCATTTTAACCCTATCTTCTTATCTTTATAAATGTTAATTAATACTGAAAACAGAAACATAAACATACCGAAAACAATTGTATTAACAATAAATTTTGGACCGGAAGTTTTAAATGGTGTAACTGCAGGATCTAATATTTGTACTGTACTTACATTTTTATTTTCTTGAATAGTTTCTTTAAAGAATTGTTTTTGTAAAAAAATATATACTTCATTGTAAATTTTCACATCACGAGTTAACTCGGCATAATTTTTAATAATTTCCGGAACTTCCGAAAATGCGGGCAGATAATCAGCTTCTCCAACAACACCTGAATCAAACTTTTGATATTGATCTTTCAAAATATTCAGCTTCTTATTTAAATTCTGAATAGTTTGACTTTCCTCGGAAAGACTAAATCTTAAAGAACTAATTTGAATTTCTGTTGCAACTATCTCCCCCTTTAACTTAGCAGCATTTTCAATAGCAGCAGAAAGTTGATCATTTAATGCAACAGTTTTGTTTTTCATTTGAAATTCTTTAAGCTTTTGTTCACTCTCTTCGAGTTTAACTTTTATATCTGATAATTGTTTTTCAACAAATATTCTACTACTCTTTGCTTTTATATTAACTTTTTCATTATTAACATTATCAAGTATTTCGATAAACTTATTGGCAATTTTAGCTACTTTTATTTTTATAGAGTCATTTTGTGAAGAAAACCTGCCAAAATAACCAGTCTCCATTTCTACAGAAAATTTTAAAATTCCTTCTTTGGAAACATCAACAGAAATAATTTTTTGCAATCTTGATGCAGCAAGATGAATATTTTTTGTGCCAAAATAATCAAGTAGCTTGAACTCTTTTATAATCTCTTCAGAAACAGAACGACTTTTTAGAATTTCTGCATGTAGAAAAGAATTTGCTCTAGCTCCCCCCAAACTCAACAAACTCGAGATATCTCCGGCACTGCCAGATAATAAATTACTTAAAGATGTGGGTTCCTCGTCATTTGGGGGTAATAAAGTAACATCAGCTGAATAGCTTACCGGAGAAATTATAAAATGCAAAATTCCAAATATAATTGTACTTAACAAAGTAACTGTAAATATCTGTTTTCGATTAAAAACTATAATATTAAGAATTGCATGATACGTCAAGTTAGTTCCTCGCTGATATAATAATTGCTACAACGGCAGTTATTACTGCTGCAATTTGTCCCATAATTAACATTGTATCTTTAAAAACATCCCAAAACTTTGGAGGTGGAGGATCTTCCGGAATCCAAATAATATCGCCGGGTTGCAATTCAACAACTTCATCAGCTTCAATCCACTCTTTTGTATTTGCTTTTATAACCTTAACATCACTTTCCACTGCTCTCCAAGCAAAGCCACCTGCAATATTAATATAATCTTCTACTTTTAATTTAGAGTCATATATTAAATTCCCCGGTTTAACGGCTTGACCTACAACCGTAATATAATTCACTGCTTCGGGAACATATATTTCATCCCCCTCTTTCAAAATGATATTTTCTTTTTCATCATTAAGTAAAAAAAGTTTTTCAAAATCAACTACCATCTTTCCCTTTTCATGTCTAGACATCGCCTTTAAATAATCATATTCAACATCAGACATATCTGCACGTAGTAAACTTTTTAATCTTAAAAATTCTAGATCAGGTTTTTCTGCAGAATGAGTCCTCAGAACATATGAATCCTTAAGAGAAGCTTTTTCCCTAAATCCTCCAACTTGATCAATTATTAAAGATTTTAGCGAAGTTCTATCTTTCTCTATTCTATAATACCCTGGAGAATTAACAAAACCGGAAACCTTTACATATCTATCAATCATAAACTCGGGTTTTTCTCTAACAACTATTTTATCACCGGGGAAAACTTTTATGGCTTTATTTATAATTTCGTCAAACGAATAATAATCTATTTTAGTAAACTTGGTATCCCCAATAAACTGAATATGCTCAATGCTATCCAATCTTGCTTTGTATTCAAGTCCGCCGCATAAATTAATAATATCGGTAATTGTTTCTCCTTCGCAATACTCATATGTACCTTGATAAACAACATTGCCCCATACTACTACTGTTTTATCCACTCGTTTTATACTAACTATTGATCCTTCTCTAAGAAACGGATTCTGAGTTTTATCACCTAATCTCATGTACTTTGTTAAATCATATTTCTTGATATTACCCAAATTATCTTTAATCTCAATATTTCGCATGTCAGAATTTGGATAAACTCCAAAGGAGTTCATAATTAATTCTAATAAACGAGTATTTCCGTTCAAGTTATAAGTGTATGGTTTTACGACATTTCCGATTAATGAAACTTTAATTTTTTTAAATTCAGTAAGTGTGATATCTAATTTTATATTCTTGTAATATTCTTTAGTACTTTCTCTTATTTTGTTACGTGCTTCACTTAATGTAAGATTTTTCACACTAATAACACCAACTTGATCAATAAATACATTCCCCTCATAATCTATTATTGAGGAAAAGGTTATCGGGTTAACTCCAGTAATAATAAAGAGTAGTTTATCACCAGGTCCTACATAATATTCGTCAGGGTCTAATATACCATCAGCAGTGGTTACAAATTGGTTAGAGGCAAAGAATTGACGTGTTGAATCATAACTAAATAAATTAGCCCTACCGCTATAGCTTGGATTCAATTGACCAAAACTAACATCGATAAGGCAAATACTCAATAATATTATAAAAAATATTTTTTTCAAATTATGCTTTTTTATTTTCGTTTCCGGAAGGTAATTGTTTTTCGTTTCTACCGGTAGCAGAAGGTCTTGAATAATAGTAGTAATATTTATAATAAGAACCATAGCCGGCTTTATAACTGAAATTATTTAATATAACTCCTACAAAAGAACCATGATCATGACTTAATAATTCAGTTGATTTCATCATTAGTTCTTTTTCGGTTTGGTTTGCAGAAACTACTAACAAACTTACATCTACTAAACGACTTAAGATTTCAGAATCGGTAACTGCAATAACCGGAGGAGAATCTATTAATATTATGTCATATTCAGATTTAACCTTATTTAAGAAATCAGTCATATGATAAGAACTTAGTAACTCAGAAGGATTAGGAGGAATAGTCCCTGCAGTAATATAGTATAAATTTTCAACTTCAGATTTTCTAATTATCTCATCATAACTAGCTTGTCCAAAGAAATAGTCGGTTATACCCGGGAATCTTTTAACTTTAAATACATTATGCATTCTTGGTTTACGCAAATCGCAATCAACAAGTAATGTTTTCTTCCCTGCATTTGCAAAACTACCAGCAAGATTAACAGAAATAGTTGTTTTACCTTCTCTAGGTGTTGAAGAGGTTATAAGAATAGTTTTAATTGAATCTTTTTCTACTCTTGAAAATTGGATTCTTGTTCGTAATGCTCTGAAAGCTTCTGATGGAATTGAATCAGGGCGTTTTGCAACTATAAACTCAAATTCGTTCCCTTTCAAATCAATCCCTTCAATTAAAGGCACCCAAGCTAAAACATTTATATTTTTTCTCTGAATATCTTCCGGAGTTTTTATTGTATTATCAAAATAGTTTTTCATAAAAGCAAATCCAAAACCTAAACCAACCCCTAACACTAAACCAACTAAAACTATTAAATTTCTGTTTGGCTTAGAAGGTTTATCCGCCCTTCTGGCAGCATCCACAATTAACACATTACCTGGAGTGGATTGTTCGTTTATAAGTGCTTCCTGATATTTTTCCTCAACTAATTGATATAGTTTTTCATAAGCTGCTCTATCACGTTCTAATTTTGCAAGATCAATAGTACGCCTTGGCAACTCATTAAAATTTTTCTCATAATCTTTAACAATAACATCAAGTTGTTTTACACTGGCAACTAGTCCTTGATATACTAATTCTGCTTCTAAAACCTTTCTGCTAAGCTCTTTTATTTCTGCCGGACTTGAAGCAAAAAGACCTGCTTTATAGGTATTTATCTTTTGTGATAACTTTTCTTTTAATTCTTTAATTCTTTTTTCAAATTCAGCTACAACGGAGTTATTTTTTGACTGCTGATTGTTAGCAATAGCTAAATCTCTCTGCGATTCCAATTGTGCAATATTTTCTTGTAATTGCTTTAGGTAGGGTTCTGCAGCGAAACTTTCTAAATAATCCTTAATTCTCGGATCTTGCTTTTCCATCTCAGATTTTAATTCTTTTAGATTCTTTTCTGCTATCATCAAATCAATTTTGCCGGCGTTACGTTTTGATTCAAAATCAGTCAATTGCTGAATTAAAGCTCTTGCCTGTTCAGGTAACTCAACAATACCTTTTTGTTCCTGATAATTTCTAAGAATGTCTTCAGCTCGGTTAAGCTCGGTCATTTTTTCATTACGTTGAAGGAACAAAAAATCTTTAATAGTAGTAATCTGAGAACGGTTAATTTGCAAGTTAAACAGCTTATATGCCTCTGCATACAGATTTGCTATCAAGGCTGCTTCAAATGCAGAAGGAGATTCAACAGAAATTTCGACAATATCCAAACCACGTTTTTGTTCTATACCGATTTTTGTTTCTAATGTTGTAATTATGTCGTTCACAGACTTTATTTTAATTGATTTATTGTCGCCTACTTTAGCATTAAAATCAAGTAATAAATAAAAACTATCTCTTTCTCCCACAATATTGAAATTTTCAATTAAAGAATTAGCAACTTTTTCTTTGATAGTGTAGCTTTTTAATACTTCAATTTCATTGGCAATAAATCTATCACTACCAAAATCT
>JAEXOD010000081.1 GCA_023447335.1 Bacteroidota bacterium | reverse complement strand
AGTTAACATAATGGAAATTCGTAAACTATTACCCGAAGATATTAAAAAGTTTTTTGATTTAGTAAAATACCTGGATAAAGAAACAAACAATAGAGCATTTGAACCGGGAGAAAGGGATAACAACTATAACTTATTTGAGCAGTCGGTAATTAATAAACTAGCTGTTGGCTCGATAATTTTATTTGCAGAAGAAAATAATGACCTAATCGGATATATTGAGGGAGAAAGGGGCAGTTTTAGAAGGAATTTTCATTTAATTCACTTTAATATTGCAATTAAATTGGAATTTACGGGGTTTGGAATTGGTAAAAAATTAATAGAAGAGTTTGAAAAAGAATGCAAAAATAATTTAATTGAAAGAATTGAAATGACTGTGTTTTGTGATAATACAAATGCCGTAAAATTATATAAGAAAATGGGTTATACAATTGAGGGGACAAAAATTAACTCTTTTAAAATTAATGGTGTATCAAAAAACGAATTTTTAATGTCAAAATCGTTAATAATATGCTAAACAAAATAAAATTTTTTTCGATAATGACTATGTAAAGTTCCCTTTAAAAGTAAATTAAACGGTGATATGATGTTAACCGTAAAGACAAATTCAAGCATGGATGCTTTCGCGAATACTGTCAATCCGTATTCGCAAAAACCAAAAGAATTAGACGAAAAAGAAAAAGCAGAATTAGAGCGTCTAAAAGATCGAGATAAAGAAGTAAAACGCCATGAAGAAGCTCATAAAAGAGCTGCCGCCGGTTTATTATCTGTTGGACCTACTTATGAATATCAGGTAGGACCTGACGGAGAAAAATATGCAGTTTCCGGAGATGTACAAATTGATATTGCAGAAGTAAAAGGTAATCCGGAAGCCACATTAAAGAAAGCTCAACAAATAAAACGTGCAGCATTAGCTCCGGAAAAACCTTCAGCTCAAGATAAGAAGATTGCAGCAAAAGCAGTTGAAATGGAATTAAAGGCAAGAAGAGAACTTAGCGATATCGAATCTGCAGATAATACATCTTTTGACTTAACGACAAAAGCAGAACTTAAGACAGACACTAAAGATATTATAACATATGACTCAAAGGGGAATGTTATAACCGATGCGGAATTAAATTCTGCTGATATTGATGTCCTGATTTAATCTGATTCTATCGTTCTCTTAAATATAGTATCAACATTTTTTAACATAGAATGATAACTAAAAATGTTGTTTAGTTCTTCTTCTGTTAATACTTCTTGAATTTTAATATCATTAGCTAATTCAGATTTTAAATTTTTAGTTTTATCTTCCCAAACTTTCATTGCGTTTCGCTGAACAACCGCATAAGCGTCTTCTCTTGTAAGCCCTTTTTCAACTAAAAGCAGTAACAATTTTTGCGAAAACAATAAACCTCGAGTAATATTTAAATTGTCAGTCATATTTTCGGGATATACAAGCAGATTGTCAATTAGCTTGATTGAAAGACTAAACATATAATTTAATGCAATGCAACTATCCGGTACTAAAATTCTTTCAACAGAAGAGTGGGATATGTCTCTTTCGTGCCATAAAGCAACATTTTCAATACAAGCTATGGCATTTGAACGTAAGATACGAGATAACCCGACAATTCGTTCACTTACTATCGGATTGCGTTTATGCGGCATTGCTGAGGAACCTTTTTGTCCTTTCGAAAAAAACTCTTCTGCTTCGTAAACTTCAGTTCGCTGAAGATGTCTGATTTCAATAGCTATTTTTTCTAATGTAGCTCCTATTATTGCCAAAGTTGACATAAATTCTGCATGCCTGTCTCTTTGCAATACTTGTGTGGATATCGGTGCGGGTTTTAATCCCATATGTAAACAAACATAATTTTCGACTTCAGGACTAAGATGCTCAAAAGTTCCGACAGCACCCGAGATTTTACCAAAACTGATTACTTCGGTTGCGGTTTGTAACCTAATTATGTTTCTTTTAATTTCTTCATACCAGTTTGCTAATTTAAGTCCAAATGTTGTTGGTTCTGCATGAATTCCGTGGGTTCTACCAACACACACATAGTTTTTGCACTCTATTGCTTTCTTCTTTAGTACTTCTTTGAGCGCATTTAAATCCTTAAGCAGTAATTCACCTGCCGTTTTCATCTGAAAAGATAAAGCCGTATCTAGTACGTCAGAAGAAGTCATACCATAATGGATGTGTCTACTTGGGTAACCTACATATTCGGCAACATTAGTTAAAAATGCAATAACATCGTGTTTAGTCGTTTCTTCAATTTCCAAAATTCTATTAACGTTAAAATTAGCTTTTTCTTTAATAGCAGAAAGGTCTTCGTTAGTAATTGCCCCCATCTTATTACGTGCCTCACATGCTAGTAATTAAATCTTTAGCCATGTGGAATATTTAAACTCGTCTGACCAAATTTTACCCATTTCCGGAAGAGTATAACGTTCAATCATTTTTTCTTTTCCAATATCATTTTAGTATTTTTTTCTTCGTTGTTTCTTAATATCCTAAATGTTACGGTGTCGCCTGTTTGATATTCATACAATATACC
>JAEXOD010000002.1 GCA_023447335.1 Bacteroidota bacterium | reverse complement strand
AGTAATGGATCCCCTTTCGCGTGAAATCGATTTAGATGACGATTCTTTAACAGAAAATACTCGAGCTTCTTACCCAATTGAATCAATAGAAAATATTATTGAATGCGGATATAAAAATACACACCCTAAAAATGTTATTTTTTTAACTTGTGATGCCTCAGGTGTATTACCTCCGATCTCAAAACTTACACCCGAACAAGCGCAATATCATTTTATTAGCGGTTATACATCAAAAATAGCAGGTACTGAAATAGGCATTGGTAAAGAGCCACAAATAGCATTTAGCGCTTGTTTCGGAGCTCCGTTTATGGTTAGACACCCGTTTGAATATGCTAAAATGTTAAAACAAAGATTAGTTGAGCATAATTCTAACGTTTGGTTAGTTAACACCGGTTGGATCGGAGGTAAATTCGGAATTGGAAAGAGAATTAGTATTAAACATACTCGTAATTTATTAAACGCCGCATTAGAAGGTTTACTCGATAATGTAGAATATCGTAAGGATAGACTTTTTGGATACAGTGTGCCTACTTCATGCCCTAATGTTCCGAGTGAAATACTTGATCCTTCAAATTCATGGATAGATAAAAACGAGTATTGGGAAAAATATGACTTGCTTGCTTCAAAATTTATTGCTAATTTTAAACAATTTGAATCAGAAATTGATAATTCTGTTATCGAAGGTGGTCCAAAAAGATTAGCTAATATTTAATAGATTATTTTTTACTCCCCGATTGAATTCGGGGAGATTTATAGCGGAGGAAACATGTTAGAATGTGAATGTTTAGGAGCCTGCCCTTTTTTTAATGACAAAATGAAAGAAAAACCTGCAATGGCAAGAGTTTATAAAGATAAATATTGTCTTGGCGGACATAAGATTGAGTGTGCTAGATATACTGTAAGGAATGCTATCGGCAAAGAAAATGTTCCCTTAGAATTATACCCAAATCAAATGGATACTGCACTTAAATTTATTGAAGATTTTAAGAAATGAGTTGATATATAAAATCGATTTTATATATAATTCTTTATTTCTTTAATAATTTTT
This sequence comes from Bacteroidota bacterium, assembly GCA_023447335.1. GTDB lineage: Bacteria > Bacteroidota > Ignavibacteria > Ignavibacteriales > Melioribacteraceae > JAEXOD01. Next base: position 37,771 of record JAEXOD010000002.1, on the reverse strand, counting down.
TCGGTTGCGCCTATGTTTTCTAAAACATAGTTTCCAGCTATTTGTCCTGATTTTTTTCTAAATTCAATTTCCGATATTAATTGTCTAAAGATTTTGTAGGCTTCAGTTTTATTGGAAATTTTAAAGCCTCCTCCAATTTTAACAAGATGTCGTGCTTCCTGACTCGTTTGAATTTTTGGACCAAATACTACCGGTATTCCGTAAACTGCCGGTTCAAGAACGTTATGAATTCCTTGCTTAAAACTTCCTCCAACATAGGCAATATCAGCATAATAATATAAGGTTAATAAAATGCCGATCGAATCAATTATTATAACTTGTTCATTATCATAATTATTTAAATATGAAAAACGAATAGTCTTAATATCATTCTTCAAATAATGTTCAGTCCATTCTAGATGTTCAACTGTCGGTTCGTGGGGAACAACTATTACAAGTATGTCCTTTAAATATTTACACAATTTTATAATCGCAGGTAGTATTATTTCTTCGTCAGATTCCCAAGAGCTTCCGATAACAATTACTTTTTTTCCGTTTATAATATCATCTCTTAATATCTTTTTATCTTTAGCCTGTAAACTTTTTCCGTAAACTCTATCAAATCGTGTATCCCCAACTGCTTGAATTTTATCTCCGGAAACTAAAAAATCTGCAAAGTTCTTTTTATCATTTTCAGAAACAGTTAAGATTTTACTAAAAGCCGCAAAAAGTCCAATATGAAATCTTTTTGCACCTATTATTTTTCTATTAGAGTTCTCTCTCATTGTTGCATCAACTATAAAAGAAGGAATTCCCCTACTCTTTAATTCCCAAATAGTATTTGGCCAGATATCATATCTCATAAAGATAGCAATATTAGGATTAATATTATCCAAAAACTTCCTAATATTTCTTTTTGTATCAAAAGGAATATATGAAATTATATCTGCAAACGAATATTTTAAAGAATTATTATATCCGGAAGGAGAAAAAAAAGTTACAATAATATTATAATTAGCTATTTTTTTTAATTTTTCAATAATAGGCTTTGCTTGTTCAAATTCACCCATTGAAGAAGAATGAAACCATATTGTTTTATTTTCTTTGTTAATCTTTTTCATCTCTTCAGAAAGCCTAACAAAAAGGTTTTTTCTATCTTTTATTGCAGAATCAACCTTTTTATTGAACAATCTAATAAAATGAAATGCCAAAAATAAAACTGGCAATACTAAATAATTATATACAATAGAGCTAATCAAATTCATAAGTCTTTTAGCAGTGTTTTAATTTTATTAAATACATCAGCCGGCGAAATCGAATTTCCGCAATTAAAGTGTTTTTTAGGACATTTATCTAAACCAATATGACTGCATGGTCTACAGCTAATTTCATTGTTTTCTATTATTATATTTTTAACTTTATATGGCTCAAACCCAAATTGCCTTACTGTAGATGTAAAAATAACAATAATGGGTAATTTTAATCCCGACGCCGCATGCATCAGACCGCTATCATTCCCTATAATCAATTTACATTTAAGCTTTTCGTTTGCCATAGCAATTAAATCATCATCTGTACTAAGATTTTGAGTGTTATTGCTCACTTTACTTAATCTTTCGCATAACTCTTTATCACTATTTCCGCCAAATAATAAAACTTTGTAGTTAAGTTTATTTAGAAATTTTATTAATTCAGAATAATTGTGTTCCCCCCAACTCTTTGTTAAATGTTTTGCCCCGGGACAAATACCAATAACATTCTCTTTTTTATCATAGTAATAATTTTTTTCAGGTTTTACAAATAAATCAAGTCCAAAATCATCTAGCGTAAAATTTGGTATTGTTTTGGCATATAATTCCGGAATAAGATCATAATGTTTTAGAAGATTATATTTAAATTTTACAAGAAGAATTTTTTTAATACGAGGTTTTTTAACCCTAAAAACTTTTATTCCCAAACCAAAAGCTATTAGACTACTTCTTAAACTTGAATGTAAATCAATGAGATAATCATATCGTTCATTTTTTATAATTGAACGAGTATCTGAAACAGATTGAGAATTGTTAAATAAAATTATCTTGTCTAAATACGGATTAAATTCTAATGCGTTATAGTATTTATCCTTTAACAAATAATGTATAGTTAAATTTTGATACTGTTTTTTTAATGATCTAATTAGAGGAGTAGTGAGAATTATATCCCCTAATGAACTAAATCTAATTATTAATACTTTTTTATTAGTTAAATCAATCAATTTGAATATAGTTTTAAGTAAATAAACTTTGAATAATAATAGTAAAATTAAACTACTAAGTTACATTTTATCAGGAGCCGAAACAGATAATATATTTAATCCGTTTTTAATTACCTGTTTTACGGCAAGCACTAAAGCAATTCTTGCTTCGGCAAGTTCTTTTTCACTCCCTAAGATTCTATGAGCGGCATAAAATTTGTGAAATAAGGAGGCTAATTCTTCAAGATAATTTGATATTTTATTCGGTTCGAAATTCAATGCGGCAAACTCAATCTCATCTCCGAAATGGTGTAACTTCTTAATTATTTCAATTTCTTCAACAGTATTTAGTAAGTATAAATTTTCTAAATTCGGTTTAAGACCTTCCTTCTCGGTCATTCTAATAATTGAAGAAATTCTAGCATGAGCATATTGTAAATAAAAAACAGGATTTTCATCCGAACTTTTTTTAGCCAGTTCAATATCAAAATTTAGATGGGTTTTTAAGTCTCGCATAATAAAGAAATATCTAACTGCATCCCTTCCGACTTCTTCAATTAATTCATCTAAAGTAATAAAATTCGCCTTTCTTGTGCTCATCTTAACAACTTTTCCGTCTGCTACTACGGTTACAAATTGATGAATTAAAACTTTTATTTTTTCAATATCGTAATTCAAAGCTTTAACGCTGCCAATACATCGGGATAAGTTGCATTATGGTCACTACCAAATAAATCTACTATTAAATCAAATCCCCTTTCAAATTTTGTAATATGATAAGCAATATCCGGAAGACGATATGTTGGTTCGCCGGTGGATTTAATAATAACTTTATCTTGTTCATTTCCCAGCTCACTCAGTTTTAACCATGTAGCTCCTTGATTTTCATAAGAAAGATTTTGTTGTGCAAAAGAATTTAGAACATCATCAATTCTTTTTTCGGTATATAGGTCATTTTCGTTAAAAAATGTATCCATAACAATACCGATATTATTTAATGTATTTTTTATATCATCAAAAATCAAACGTTCTGCATAATCTTTAAATATTCCTTCTGCAGGTTCATTTTTTAAGTTATCTCCTTTTTCCTTAAGCACAACAGCAGCTATATCTTTTATATACTCACCTTGATAATGGTCTTCAGGAAACTCTAATATATCACCCAGTAATTCTAAATATCTTAGTTTTACAGAATTTCCTAGAACACGCATTTGCCTTCCCGCATTATTAAAATAATACTCGCGAGTTACATTATAACCAATGGTTTCTAACATATTTGCAAATGTATCACCAATAACGGCATTTCTACCATGCCCTATAGTTAGGGGTCCGGTAGGATTAGCACTAACAAATTCTACAATTGCTTTTTTATTCTTATATTTATCTGTTTTACCGTAATCGTCTTTCTTTATTAAAACTTCATCAATAATCTTTGAAATATAATTAATAGTAAAGTAAAAATTAATAAATCCTGGTCCTTCAACTCTAATTTCTTTTATTATTGATTTATCTACAACTTTATTTAATTCTTCTTTTATTTCCTCAGCAATTACCTTAGGATTTTTCTTTATTTTTTTTGTCAATCGCATTGCCAAATTAGTAGAGAAATCCCCTTGCTCCCTATTATTCGGAACATTGAGCATTATAATTTCAGAATTAAGATAATCAAGCGATTCAGCTAACTTTCCAAATATATTTTCTAAATATCGTTTCAAATTTTCACCGATTTTTTTAATTATTTATCTTCAATAACAGTTACCGGAGCATCACCCCATAATTTTTCTAAATTATAAAATGATCTTGAATCTTTTAAAAAGATATGAACAACAACATCAATATAATCTAAAAGGACCCAATTCAATCCCGTAAAGCCTTCTTTATGAAGACATTTTATTCCCTCATCGGTCAAGTTATCTTCTATACCGTCAGCAATCGCTTTAACTTGTGTATCGCTATCTGCGCTTGCTATTACAAAAAAATCTGTAAATGATGTAAGTTTTCTTAGATCTAATACTTTTACATCATATCCTTTTTTGCTTAAAATTAATTCACCTATCTTATCTACTAGTTCTTTACTTTCCATTTATTTTCCTACTTTAACGGAGTTAATATATTACAATCTTTACCCACAACTACAGTAACATCTACAAAATAATCTTCATTAATCTGTTGAATTACATGATCCGGTTTTACACCTAACATTCTTGCCGTTTTTACCGCATTTGCCTTATTGCCTCGCCTATCTATAACTAACGTATTACTTATATCACGTGTAATATAATTACTTACATTAACTACATCAAAATTATTGTTTCTCAAATAATCAGTAAATCGATCAGCAACACCCGAAATACCACAACCATTTAATACTTCAACTTGAATAATCTCTGAAGCAGTTAATTTTTCTTCTTTAGTTTCCGGATTATTACCGCTAACTTTAATGAATATGGAATAGACTAAATAAATTATTATTGCAGCTAGAAAAAACATTACTACATTTAGAAAAATATTTATCGAGCTATCTTTAGCGTTTATAGTTCCCGGTTTAGTTTTATTTTCTTCTTTTGCCAAAATAAAGTAAAATTGTTTATAAGTTATCTATCTAAAAAATTATGGTCATCATAAAATGATGAAAAACCTGAATAATATCCGAATCTATTATAATAGTTTCCAGGATATTGCGAAAAACGAAGTGACATCTTAAAGGTTTCTGATGGTTGATAATTTACTTCTGCTTTACTCAAATAAATTCCGTTTATCTGATTCGAAAAGTTCTTTCCGAACGAGCTATAAGGTGAATTAACCAAACTTGCATCAACCTGAATATTTAACTTGTCACTAAATTTATACATAATACTATTCGTATATACTCCTAAACTTACTGCATTTCCTCCTGCAGTTGCATAACTCAAACTAACCGAGTGTTTCATAGAAAAATTATTCGGATTAAAAAATCCAAAAATATTTTGAGAAGGAGTATTGTTTGTAATACTACCTTTAATATCAGGAACAATTACTTGATCTTTGAACTGAGCAAAAATCATTATATTACTTAATAATAAAACAATTAATATTTTTTTCATTTTCTTCTCACTTTTTCTTTAAAATTAAACAAAAAGTAAATAAATAAGTTTCCTTTCTATGAAACACTCAAATAACACTATTTAAGTTTTACTATCATTTCTATTTCAACAGGAGCATTTAACGGTAAAACATTAACTCCGACAGCACTTCTTGAGTGAGCGCCGCATTCACCAAATATTTTCCCTAATAAATCTGATGCACCATTTGCAACTTTGGGTTGTTCTGTAAAATCTGCCGGACAGTTAACAAAAGCTGTTAATTTTACTATAGATTCAATTGCATCTAAACTACCTACTAATTGTTTAACTGCGCCCAAACAATTTATGATGCTAACTTCTGCTGCTTTTTGAGCCTCTTCAACAGTTACTTCTGCTCCGACTTTTCCGGTATATAATAACTTACCGGCAACAAACGGTAATTGACCTGATGTAAATACGTAGTTATCAACTTTCTTTGCAGGAATATATGATGCTAAAGGTTTAGCGGGTTCCGGTATTATAATTCCTAATTCTTCGGCTTTCTTTTCAAAACTCATAACAACTCCTAAAAATAAATTCATAATATTAGTTTTTTAGCATTACAAATATAACTTATTTTATACAAATAATAAATTTATATTTATTTAATCATAAGATTAAGTTATTTTTACAATTATTTTTTTGGAATATTATGAAAGAACAAAACTTTTACGAACTTGTAAAAATTATGAGAAAACTTAGGGAAGAATGCCCTTGGGATAAAGAACAGACCAACGATTCAATTAAAGCCGCAACTTTAGAAGAAGCATATGAAACTGTTGAAGCAATTGATAAAAAAGATTTTGAAGATTTAAAATCAGAACTTGGTGACTTATTATTACATATTGTTTTTCATTCTGCAATTGCAGAGGATAATAAACTTTTTAATATTGAAGATGTAATAAAATCAATATCTGATAAACTAATTAGAAGACATCCGCATGTATTTTCTGATACAATTGTGCACAATAATAATGATATTTTAAGAAATTGGGAACATATAAAACTTCAAGAAGGAAGAAAATCATTATTAGACGGCATTCCTAAAGCCCTACCGGCACTTTATAGAGCTTATCGAATTCAAGAGAAAGTTGCTAAAGTCGGATTTGATTGGTCTAATATAAAAGATGTGTGGAATAAAGTTAAAGAAGAATTTTTAGAATTTCGCGAAGCAGAAGTATCTGGTGATAAAGAGAAAACTGAAGAAGAATTTGGAGATTTATTGTTTGCACTAATAAACTATGCGCGATTTATAAAAATTAATCCGGAAAATGCTTTAAGAAAAACTAATGAGAAATTTATTTCAAGATTTCAATATATTGAAAAGAAATTAGCAGAAAACGGCAAAAGTCTTATAGATTCCGATTTACAAGAAATGGATAAATATTGGGAAGAAGCGAAAACTAAACATTAATTGCTACCGTTTTTATAATTGTCATAGGCGTCAATAATATCTTTAACTAATTTATGTCTAACAACATCGCCTTTATTGAAGTATACAAAACCTACCCCGTCAACATTAGTTAATATTTCTTGAATTTGCACTAACCCGCTTATAACGCTGTTTGGTAAGTCAATTTGAGTAATATCACCTGTAATAATTGATTTAGAGTTTGGACCAAGTCTTGTTAAAAACATTTTCATTTGCATACTTGTAGCATTTTGTGCTTCATCCAAAATAACATATGCATTATTTAATGTTCTGCCTCTCATATATGCAAGAGGGACTATTTCTATAATTCCTTTTTCAATATAACTGCTTAATTGTTCGGCTGTAAGCATATCTTGAAGAGAGTCATATAACGGACGTAAGTAAGGGTCAATCTTTTCTTTTAAATCACCCGGTAAAAAACCCAAACTTTCCCCTGCTTCAACAGCAGGACGAGCAAGTACAATTCTTTTTACAATTCCTTTTTTAAGAGCAGATACGGCAAATGCAACCGCTAAATAAGTTTTTCCGGTTCCTGCCGGACCTATCGCAAAACAAATATCATTTTCTATAACTTTTTGGTAATATTCTATTTGTGTTGGTGTTTTAGCCCTTATAACATCCTTTTTTGTATATAGTACAATATTATCTAAATCGTTTATAACAATAGGCTTATCTTCAACAGAAAGATCCATAATAGTTTCAATATCGGCAGATCTTAATCTTCCCGTAGTATTTAAAACAAAAATCATTTCTTTAAAAATATGCTCTACAATATTAACTTCACTTTCTTCACCTTTAAGATATAAATTATCTCCCCTAACAGTAAGAATTGTGTTAAATTTTTTTTCGACAACTTTCAAATTAGAGTCATTAATCCCCAAAAACGAAAGTAAATCTACATTATCTAATTTAATAATTTTTTCTATTTGCACTACTTTTTCCTCTAATTAAAAAGCCCTTATTTTTTGAAATAAGGGCTTAAAATTTAACGATAAAACTAATGATTAATTAGTAGCCGATTGTTTTGGGGGAGCCGGCTTAAAGTTACTTTTTAATTTATCATATTTAGCTTTTTCTTCTTCAGTTAAATTAGGAATTTTAAATACTTGTTTAGGATAAATCAAGTTTGGATTCTTAATTTGATCTTTGTTTGTATTATAAATTTTTGGCCAAGCAAATGGATTTGCATAGATATCTTGTTTCTTTGCAATATTCCATAAACAATCACCTTTAACAACTGTATAGTTAACTTCGGTTACCGGTTCAACCCAAGCTTCTAATTTTCTTGGTAATTCAACATGAACTTTGTTATAAAATTCCGGTAAAGCACTAATTTTGCTATCTTGCAATGTTTTTAATTCAGCTGCTCTATCATTTTTAGGACCTTCTTGTCTATCAATTTTACCGCCTAAAGAGTTAACCTGTGCACGGAAGTTATCAACATCAGTTTTTGTTGCACCAATAATTGCATATAATTCATCCATGCAATTTTCATAAGTTTGTAAGCCTAAACTTTTAGCTTTTAACTCTTTCACTTCGTTCTGTAATTGAGCAGCTTCTTGAGTTAAAGTAGTTTTCTTTTGTGTTAAACTATTAACTTCGTTCTGCCATTCTTCTTTTGTCATTTCTCTTGTTTGTGCTAAAACATTAACAGAAACGAATAAAATTACCAATAAAATGCTTTTTAATATTTTCATTATTCTCTCCTGTTATTTACCAATTTTTTGTAAATTAGCTTTTGTTTCGGCTTTTTCTTTTTCACATTGGTCTAATTTAGAATTCTTTTCAGCAATTTCACGTTCTAATTTCGTTTTTTCGCTTTTCAAAGAATTATTAGCCTTTTCCATTTCTTTAACTTCGGCTCTCATTTCATCTAACGATGCTAGTTGTTCTTCCGAAACTCCACCGCATGCTACCAAACCGGCTGCGAATAAGAACATCACTCCTAACCGGATGAAGCTACTTACTTTGTTCATTTATACCTCCGACTATATTTATAAAAAAAACATTACTTAATATAATAATTTTTTTTTACTAATTAATAAAAATTCGTAAACTTTATATATTTTTTTTGTTCATAAAACTATAATAGTTATTCCCCGCTATAATAATATGATCCAACAATTTAATACCTAAAATTTTTCCCGCTTCTTCAATTGTTTTAGTTATTGCAATATCATCCTTACTAGGAGCTGTATTTCCGCTAGGATGATTATGTATTATAATTACATATACTGCATTGCTTTCAATAGCTAATTTAAAAACTTCTCGAGGATGAATTAAAACACTATTAGCTATTCCTTGACTAATTTTTTTATAATTAATTATTTTATTTGCAGCATTTAAATTAACTACATAAAAATTTTCTTGAATTTCGTCTTTTAAAAATGGCATAAAATAATTTACAATTAACGAAGGTCCGTCAATTGTGTTAAATTCAATCGAGCTACTTTGTGACAAAGAACGTCTTCCTATTTCAAAAGTTGCTAATAAAGTGGCAGCTTTATCTTTACCTATTCCGTTAATCGAAGTCAAAGTTTCAAAACTTAATAATGCTAAAGAAGCTAAGTTATTATAATCTTTCAATAGTTTTCTAGATAATTCAACTACATTACAGCCTTTTAATCCTGATCGCAAAATTATTGCAATTAACTCAGAATCCGTTAAACTTTTCACCCCCTTACTTAATAATTTTTCACGAGGTTTATCTTCTTCAAGAAATTCTTTAATTTTTATTACTTACCTCAATCCATAATTACAAAATTAAAAAAAATTAGTTCCCGACATTTGTTAAATTTATAATTTTGTCTTTATTTTTTTTTGCAACTTGATTATTAGGATTTAGATTCAATGCTTTATCAAACATTAAAATTGCATCTTCAAACTTATTTTGAGATATATAAATTTGACCCAATAAGGTATAGGCTTCGGAATTAGGCTCAGTAATTTCGTTAAGTTGGTTAATTTTGGTTTCTGCCTCTTTCAAATCACCTATTTGAAAATCAATTTTAGCCCCCCAATAAATAAGCTTTGGATCATTTGAGTTTAACTTTAATGCTTTTTTAATTGATTCACCGGCATGATAAAACATATTTTTCATAAAATATACTTTTGCAGCAGTAAACCACATTTCAATATTGTCTTGTCCAAGTTCTTTTATTTTTTCAATAATATTTAATGCTTCATTATTATTAGAAGTTGCCATAGCAATATTAGCCAAATAGATATATGTTTCAATAATAAATTCAGCTTTTTCATTTAATCTTAAAAACTCTTCAAAATTTACTTTTGCTAATGCAAAATTCTTTAATCCATAATATGCTAAACCAAGCAAGAAATATGCTTCAGCTATTAATCCGTTTTTTATTCTTCCTATATTCTCAATAGCCTCGTTATATAAGGATATTTTAATAAGAAGTTCACATAAAAATATTCTAACTTCATCCTCTTCCGAATCAAATTCAGTTAGATATCTTTCTAATAATTTAACAGATGAATCAGTTTTTCCTATTTTATCATATATTGCAGCAAGCTTAATCGTGGATATTTTACCGTAAGTTTTATCATCAAGTAAATTTTGGAATATTTGAATTGCATGCAATAATTTTCCTTCTTTTTCTAACCCTACTGCTTTTGTAAACAAATATTCTTTATTATCCATATTTATTCCCACTCAATTGTAGAAGGTGGTTTAGAGCTGATATCATAAACTACTCGATTAACACCTTTTACTTTTCTAATAATTTTATTGCTAATTCTATCCAATATATCATAATCAAATTTGTACCAATCCGCAGTCATACCGTCTGTTGATGTTACGGCACGTAATGCTATAACATTTTCATATGTCCTATTATCTCCCATAACTCCAACAGATTGAATTGGCAAAAACACTGCAAAAGCCTGCCATATTTTATTATAAATGCCGGATTCTTTTAATTCTGAAATAAATACATCATCGGCATCACGTAAAATATCTAATTTTTCTTTTGATATGTCTCCGATTATTCTTACTGCAAGTCCGGGACCCGGGAAAGGATGTTTATAGATAAAATCTGATTTAATTCCTAATTGTACTCCAATTTTTCTAACTTCATCTTTGAACAATTCCCTGAATGGTTCAATCAATTTTAAGTTCATCTTTTCGGGAAGACCACCGACATTATGATGTGTTTTAATTGTAACTGAAGAACCTTTTACAGGAACTGATTCAATTACATCGGGATATAGTGTTCCTTGAACTAAAAAATCTACTTTCCCTATTTTTTTTGCTTCTCTTTCAAATATCTCAATAAAAGTATTACCGATTATTTTTCTTTTTTGTTCAGGATCCGTAACACCTTCTAATTTATCTAAGAATTCTTCAGTAGCATCAACAGAAATTAAATTTAAATTATATTGTTCTTTAAATTCATTAACAAATAACTCGCTCTCATTTAATCGCATCAACCCTGTATCAACATGAATACATGTTAATTGATTACCGATTGCTTTATTAACTAAAATTGCAGCAACTGTTGAATCAACTCCACCGCTTAAAGCACAAATAACTCGACTTTCTTTAACAAGATTTTTGATATAAGCCGAGCTTTCTTCAATAAAGTTTTCAGCATTCCATGAACCTGAACAATTGCAAATACCAAAAATAAAATTGGATAATATTTTTGCACCTTCGGCAGTATGCGCAACCTCGGGATGAAACTGTAATCCATAAATCTTGTTACTAACAGATTCAAAAGAGGCAATCGGAGAATCGTCTGTATAACCGGTTACTGTAAAATCATTCGGGGCTTCGGTTATTATATCTCCGTGACTCATCCAAACTAAACTATTTTTAGTAACTCCATTAAGTAGTAATGTTTCGTCTTTCACATTAAAGATAGTTTTACCATATTCACGATTTGTCGCAGGTTCAACTCTACCGCCAAATTTTTTGGCAATCAATTGTATTCCGTAACAAACTCCTAAAATTGGTATCCCTAAACTAAAAATCCTATCATCTACCGATAACGAATCATCTTCATAAACGCTCATCGGTCCGCCGGATAAAATAATCCCTACAGGATTTATTTCTTTAATTTTTTCATAAGGGAAATTGTTAGGATGAATTTCTGAATAAACATTAACTTCCCTTATGCGGCGAGCAATTAACTGTGTATATTGCGATCCGAAATCTAATATTAAAATTGTTTCGTTATGAAGCATCCAGTTAACCTAGTTGAGCTTTATATGCCTCAACATCCATCAATTCTGATGTCTCATCTAAATTTGTTAATTCTATTTTTACAATCCATCCTTCTCCGTAAGGATCAGAGTTAACTAATTGAGGATCGTTTTCTAATTTAGGATTAACTTCCAATAATTTTCCGCTAACAGGTGCATTAATATCAGCAACGGTTTTTACTGCTTCAATAGTACCAAATGTTTCTCCTTTTACTATTTCTGAAACAGTGGATTCAATACTTATAAAAACTATATCACCTAATTCACCTTGTGCAAAATCGGTAACACCGATATAACCGATATTTCCTTCAACTTTTAACCATTCGTGGTCACTTGTGTAGAATAAACCTTCAACTACGTTCATGTCTTCCTCGTTATTTATTTAATAATTTGTCCAAAAAAGAAGTGTCATAATTTGAATTTATAAAATCCTCATTCTCCAAAACCTTTTGATGGAACGGAATTGTTGTTTTAATTCCTTCTATTTTAAATTCGTCAAATGCTCTTCTAGCTCTTTTAATAGCATGCTCTCTATCTGTACCCCAAACAATCATTTTAGCCAATAATGAATCATAATAAGGCGGAATGACATAATCATCATAAATATGTGAATCGATTCTAACACCAAAACCACCAGGAAAATGTAAATAATCAATTCTTCCCGGTGAAGGTCGAAAACCGTTTTCAGGATCTTCCGCATTAATTCTAAATTCAAAACTATGACCAATCGGATCTTTAGGTAAAACACTAACTCTTTCTCCGGCGGCTACAAGAATTTGTTGCTTTATTAAATCAACATTGTTAACCATTTCTGTTACGGGATGTTCAACTTGAATTCTTGTATTCATTTCGATAAAATAGTAATTTTTATTTTTATCTACTAAAAATTCAACCGTACCGGCACCCTCGTAATTTACCGATGTTGCACCTAAAATAGCTGCATCACTCATCTTTTTTCTTAAAACTGGATCTATGATCGGCGAAGGTGATTCTTCAATTAATTTTTGATGTCTTCTCTGAACGCTACAATCTCTCTCACCATAAGAATAAACATTACCAAATGTATCTCCAACAACCTGTATCTCGACATGTCTTGGGTTTTCTATAAACTTTTCAAGATATAATTCAGAATTACCAAAACTAGCCCCGGCTTCGGCAGCAGCAGTATTAAAAGCATTCTCCAATTCTTTTTCTTCAAAAACAATACGCATACCTTTGCCACCGCCGCCTGCACTTGCTTTTAACATTACAGGATAGCCTATCTTTCCAGCAATTGATTTTGCATCCTCAATATTTTTAACAGCTCCGTTACTTCCCGGTACCACTGGAACACCGCAATTTTGCATGGTCGTTTTTGCTAATGCTTTATCGCCCATTTTTGTAATCATTTCACCACTTGGACCAATAAACTTGATATTTGCAGAAGCGCAAATATCCGAAAAATCAGCATTCTCAGCTAAAAATCCATAGCCCGGATGAATAGCTTCTGCCCCTGTTATTACAGCGGCAGAAATTATATTTGGAATCTTTAAATAACTTTCTTTTCCTTGAGGGGGTCCGATACATACAGCTTCATCGGCAAACACAACATGCAACGAATCTTTATCGGCTTCAGAATAAACTGCTACAGTTTTTATACCTAACTCTTTACATGTACGGATTATTCTAAGAGCTATTTCTCCGCGATTTGCAATCATGATTTTTTTGAACATAAAATGCTCGAATTAAACTAATCGAATCAAAAACAAGGGCTGATTGTATTCAACCGGCGAACTATTTTCTACAAGAACTTTTTCGATAATACCATCAACATCACATTCAATTTCATTCATAAGTTTCATAGCTTCTACTATGCATAAAACTGTTCCTTTAGATACTCTATCCCCAACTTTAACATATTCCGGTTTATCAGGTGCAGATGCTTTATAAAATGTACCAACAATAGGAGATTTCACTGTATGTAATTTAACATCTGTAACTTCATTTTTTGAAAGACTATTCTCAACTACATTATTTTGAGTAGTTAGATTAGTAGGATTAGCAGGAATAGAATAATTGGCAACAGGAACTTGTTGAATAAAATTTTTATGTTCGCATTCTTTAGAAATCTTTATTTTTAAATCACCTTCTTCAACCGTAAATTCGGTAATATTACTTTCCTCAACCAATTTAATTAGCTTACGAATTTGATTTATGTCCATATTTTCTCTTTCTTAATTTTTAACGCGTTCTACATAACTTCCGGTACGAGTATCAACCTTCAACATATCTCCTTCGTTAACAAACAAAGGAACGTTAATTGATGCACCGGTTTCTAATTTTGCCGGCTTCATCACGTTTGTTGCAGTATCACCTCTAAAGCCAGGCTCAGTTTCTATAACTGCTAAATTAACAAAAATAGGAATATCACCACTTATGATATTTTCACTGTCATCCAATAATAATTCAATTTCAAAGCCTTCTTTTAAATACTTACCACCGTCACCAAATAATTTTTCATCAATCGATAACTGATCATAAGTTTCGTTATCCATAATAACCAAGTTATTCCCTTCACGATATAAAAATTGAAATTTTCTTCTTTCAACTCTAACGATGTCAATCGATTCACCTGATCGAAAAGTATTATCTAAGACTTTTCCGGTCCTTAAATTTTTTAACATAGTACGTACGAACGCTCCGCCTTTACCGGGTTTAACATGTTGAAATTCAACAACGGTGTATAAGTCACCTTTAAATTTCATAATTAAACCATTTCTTAAATCTGATGTATCCGGCATAAAATTTTTCCTCTTTTTCTACAAACTAAAATTATTACTCTTTAACAAGAAAAGAATACTTGTCGATTTCTCTCATTACGTCAGAAGTCTTATATTCTTCTTTAATTTTTTCTATTAATTCTTTTGCTTCAGCAGATTTGTTAAGTTTTATATAATTAACAACTGCTAATAACAAATACTGTGGATTTGAAGCATTTTCATTTGATATAAATGCAGCTTCTTTATACTTCTCTGCAGCTTTTTCATATTCTTTTTTAAATTCATAATAACCTGCAACGCCTGCTAAAGCAGTAGCTTTATAAATTGGACTATCCCCCGAAAAATCGTCATAGTATTCAAATGCTTTTTCTACTTTGCCTAAGTACAAATAAGAATTGCCTAAATACACTTTAGCAATTTCGCCGGTTTCAGTGCTTCCGTAAGAATCAACAATTTGTTTAAATCCTAATACATTAGTTCCTTTTTTACCGTCAATGGCTTCTTGGTAGTTTCCCATTTCATATAAACTTACTACTCTTGAAAGTTCAATAGCAGCTTTTTCATTATCATTTTTTAATTTAACCGAATAAAGAAAAACTAAAACTGACAATACAACAACTGAACCGCCGATAATTAATATTGGTTTCATGTTGTCTTCAAAATATTTTACAGCTTTGTAATAAAATGTTACTAAGGAATCTTCTTTAAGCTGTTTTTTCGTAATTTTTTTCTTCTGTGCTAACAAGCTAACTCCGCTAATTTATTAAAAACATTAGTTGAAAAAATTTTAAACTTTAATTTAATAAAAAAACTTATTGTATCCTAATATGATTTGAAAATATCCAAGCTTTATTATCTTTATGAATTTCTACTCTATAAACACCAGGTTCTTTAACAATAAAATCGGCATCAATATTATCAGTTTCTGCAAATAATTTGCCGTTTTTTATCAATTTTATATTGCAACTATCGTGCGGTAATAAAACTCGTAATTTAACTTTATTTGTTAATTTTACGGTATCTCCCATATGATAAGTTTTTTTCCCGTCTTCGGCAAAAAACTTAAACCCTTTTGCATCTCCGTGGTAATAATTAGAAATAAAACATCTACCGTTTTTTAGTGAATCAAGAATAACCTTTTTGGTATTTTCAAAATCATCAATATCTTTATTTATTTTTTTTTCTGTAAAAACATGAGTACGAATTGATTTAAATAAAACTTTATAAGGAAATACTTCTACTTCAAAAAATCCTAAAAGATTTATCTTATGAGCATGAGCATCAACACCGCCAATGCCTACTACTTTTCGTTCTATAGATAATTCATCCCATTTTTCTAGTGCTTCTTTGTTTGGCGCTATTATTGACCTAAGAGGATGAATAAAATAGTTATATTTATTTTCTTCCGTTAACCCTTCCATCCATTCAGACATGTGATTCCAAATTTCAATACCAGTAAAATCTGATATTGACCAATCAACCCATGGATATGGGGGATGTTCTTTCATGGAATCCCTCTTTTCAAAAGGATGAGCCAGAAATCCGATTCCTCCGGCTTCTTTAACTTTACTTACATACTCTTTTGCCGGTATTCTAGTAGAAAACGCTTCATTTATGCCAAAAGCTAAGTAATGATTTTTATTTTCTTTGTCATTAATTTCAGTACCGACAATCACGGCAACATTGTTGTACCAACCTTCATATCCTTCGTGTAGTGCTCTTAAAGTATTGTGGTCAGTAAGAATTATATAATCTAAACCGACTTCATCGGCGGCTTCGGCTATTTCGTTAACCGTGCCTGTACCGTCCGAGAAAATCGAATGAATATGGAGTGCTCCGACATATTCAAACATTGGTTATATCAACAATCTTGATTATTAATCAATTTCGTATAATCTTGAGTATTCGGTAGTCTGTTCTTTTATTGTATCACTAAGTTTTTTCATCAAAAGATCGACTCTTTCATTTTGAACATCATCCCAATTTTCATAGGCTTCTTCACTATCAAAAAAATAAATTTCTTCAAAAGTATTTTTTTTACTTTGATGTTCAAATACCTTGTAATCACTTAACCCTTCCGATTTGATTAAATTTTTCAATTCTTTCATAATCGTTAGGTATTCGTTTTTCTTTTCGGGCTTAATTTCATATTTAATCGAAAAAATTACTTTTCCCATTACTTCCTCTATTTTATAAATAAATTATTCCGCTAAAAACTTCTTTAGCCGGACCTATTAAGGCTATTTCATCAAACAAATTATTTTTTTTACTAAATTCTACTTTCAATTCGTCCCCTCCCCTAGTAATTACAGAAATCGGAGACTCTAAACCCTCTGTTAAACTAACTATTAGAGCAGAAGCGACCGAACCTGTTCCACATGCCAAGGTCTCGTCTTCAACCCCTCTTTCATAAGTCCTTATAAAAACTATATTATCAATAACTTCAATAAAATTAACATTTGTACCATTTGGCTCAAATAATTTATGATGTCTAAGTATCTTACCATACTCAAAAACCGGAAGATCATCAAATGTGTATCGTGATTCTTCCTGACCTGTGCTATTTAATAATTTCTCTACTTTCACCACTACATGAGGGCTACCCGTATCTGCGAAAGCAGCATCTATATTTTGGTTGAATGCATCAATTTTTAAATTCAATTCTATTTTAGTCGGGTTCTGAAGATGAAATTTCACATCACCATTTTCAAAAACCTCACCGCTATAAATCTTATTACCACATAAAAATTTTGTTTTATTACCAGCAAATCTTTTACTTAAAAAGGCATATTTAATTGCACAACGTGAACCATTACCACACAAACTTCCAAGTGAACCATCAGCATTATAGTAATACAGCTCAAAATCTAAATTATCACTATCTTTAATAAATAATATACCGTCAGCACCAATTCCGTTACGTCTATCACATAATTTTGTAATTAAATTAAAAGATAATTCAACTCCGTTATTATCCGCTTCATCAATCAATACAAAATCGTTTCCGGCACCACTATATTTTTTAAATTTTAATTCCACAGCCAAGTCTATTTATTTTAATTTTAAACTTTATTATAAAAAAAATTTTACTCAATTAAAACTATTTTTGAATAAAAATGCATTAATTAATTAAAATATTTACATTTTATTAATATTCGTCTTCCTCATCGTAGTAATATTCATCATCATCACCCAAATCAAAGTCTCCGCTTAATTCATCTGCTTCAGGCTCTTCGTCAAAACTACCTCCTTCATACTCTTCATCCTTTTCATCACTCTTAAAATATGAATTATTAGAATATTCTCTAAAATAGTCTCCTTCAACTCCTCCTAACTTATCCATTACTCTGTCTAATGTTTCATTAACTAAATCGGTTTTCATCTCGTCGGTAGAAATTGTTTCTGCTAAAGCAAACTTTTCCATTCCGGTTGCAGAATCAGCCCATAAAGCTTTTAATTCATCTTCTTTTAAATCATTCAAACGATTATTAATTTTATTTTCAATTAATGCCAAGTCGTCTTGTTTCCAAGCACCTTCGTCACTTAACTTTTCTGTAAAATAATCCCACAAGCTTTCTTTTCCCTTGGATGTTTTATCCTTTTGTAAATCTGATACTACTTTTGTAACCAATTTTTTAATACTTAAATCCACTTTAACACCTAACGACTTTAATATTTTTATAAATTTTGATGCATTAATAAAAAGTTTTTTTTTAATATTTCAAAAACATTTATTTTTATTTCAAACAATTTTTATCTTGATTTTTTTTATTGTTTTAATAATACTATTGTTTCAAAAAAATATTATTTTTTAAGAAATACTACATTTTCTGTTCTTCTTTCAAAAGGAATGCTTAATTTTTTTATATTTCCTTCAAAATCAATTTCAAAATTAATTTTCATATTACCAAAAACATACTCATTTTCAATCTCAAATGTATTATATGAAAGGTGTTTTAACGGAAAATTAAAAGCATTATAACCAAAGTACAAAACACCATTTTTATTAGAGATTATTACTTTTCCGTAAGGTAAATTATTATATTCTCCTATATAATCACTTAATTTATGGGTTATACTTTGCTTTTCCGAATTGTCTATTAAATTCTCTGCAGGTTTATTATTAACAATTTCATCAATAAATCTATCAGACCATTTAGTTAATGTATTTTTATTTAATAAATCATATATAAAATATGTTACAGAAGAAGTAAAATTTGCAGCTTCATCCAAATTTGCAACCACAATTACTCCATATTTTTTATCTGGCATAAACGAAGTTAGAGTTGATACACCGTCTAAGGCACCGGCATGTCTTAAAATTATATCCCCTTTATAAGTGGTTACATACCAACCACAGGCATAGCTTAAATAAAACAACTCGGGGTATACAATTGGAGTATGTATTGCCATTACCGGTTTCTGTAAAAATTGCAATTCAGATTCCGAGATAACACGCTTTCCTTTAAACATACCTTTGTTAATTTGCATAATAAGCCAATTAGACATGTCACTAACTGTCGAGTTAATTGAACCTGCTCCGCCAATATTATCAGCATTTAACATTTCAATTTTTTCGTGTTTATTATTCTTAAAAATGTACCTTAAAGAATTTTTTTTATTATTTTTTACATCATTAATGGAAAAAGTAGAATTTTTCATTTCAAGGGGATTAAATATTTTTTCATTAACAAACTCTTCCCAAGTTTTTCCCGAAATTTTTTCAACTAATTCTCCTGCTGCAATATACATTAAATTGTTATACTGAAAATATGATCTAAAGGATTTATTCGGAATTAAATATCTTATTAATTCAACTAATTCTTCTCTCGATTTCCCGCTGTTATACCACAACATATCGTTTGCAGGATACCCGGAACGGTGTGTTACTAAATCTAATGCGGTAATATTTGCGGTAATATAAGGATCAGATAAAATAAATTCGGGATAATAAAAATTGATGGGTTTAGACCAATCCAATTTGTTTTGTTCGCTCAACAGACCTAAAGCAAAACAAGTAATAGCTTTACTACATGAAGCAATTCCATAGATAGTAGAAATCTCTGCTCTAACATTATTTTCAATATCGGCAAAACCATACCCCTTAGAATATAAAATCGAACTATCTTTAACAATTGAAATTGAACATCCGGGTATATTCCAAACTCTCATCAAACTATCAACTTTCAAATCAAAGCTATTAGTATCAAACTCTTGAGAATATATTTTGGACAATAATATAAAAAACATGAAAACAAACAAACTATTCTTTTTATTCATATAACACCTTACTTAAAATTTGTTGAAATTATTCTCAAAAGATTCGCTAAAATATAATAAATATTATTATTTTAAAGTAATAAAAAATAAGTTAAAAAGGTTATGGAAAAGTCAGAGTTACTTAAAAATTTAGCAATATGTATAGAACGAGGAAAAGTAGATTTAAATTCTAAACATCCTGCTGATATGCAAAACTTACCCGGAGCTGTTGAATATACTAAAGAAGCATTAGAAATAGGAATTGATGTTAATGAGATATTACAATTTGGGTTAATTGTAGGAATGAATATAATTGGTGAACGATTTAGTAAAGGAAAAGCCTATATTCCCGATTTAATGATTTCATCAAAAGCTATGACTGAGGCAAGTAAATTATTACAACCTTTTTTTATTAACGGACAAGTTAAATATAAAGGGTCTTTTATAATTGGAACCGTAAAGGGAGATCATCATGATATAGGTAAAAATATAATAAAGATGGCTCTTGAAGGTAATGGATATAAAGTTTTAGATTTAGGATCAAATGTATCAACAGAAAAGTTTTTAGAAGCAATCAAAGAAAATCCAAATACTCCGATTGGTATGAGTGCATTATTAACTACAACAATGCAAAATATGGCATTATCAGTTAAAACTATTAAGGAGACTCATCCTGATGTAAAAATTTTTGTCGGAGGTGCTCCGGTAAATTCCAAATTTAGTCAAGAAATCGGTGCAGACGGGTTTTATCCTACTCCTTTCGAACTGATTCAAGCACTTGATAAATTAAATGAATATGCTAGAATATAATATACCTGTATATTTATCTATACAAAAGGAAAAGTTAAATATTGACAAATACTTAATTGCAAAGTCCGCAGGGTATCCTGAAGGAACAGTTCCCGAATACTTTCTAGAAATAATTCAAAGCGAATTTAAGAATGCAATTAATAAAATTGATATAAAAACAGGTTATTTAATAATTGATAAAAGAGATTTTCAGCTTAATGAAAAAGGTTTTAATATTTCAAATATTTTTTTTAATACGGGCAAGATAATTGCGAACCAGTTAAAAGGAAGTGAAGGGATAATAATTTTTTCTGCTTCAGTTGGCACATACTTTGATAAAGAGATTAAAATGGCGTTTGAATCCGGAGATGCTGTAAAAGGACTTATTATTGATACAATCGGAAGTGAATTAGTTGAACGATTGGGTGCAGAAACAGAATTATTTTTAAAATCTGAATTTCTAAAAATGGGGCTAAATTTAACAAACAGACTTAGCCCGGGCTACTGTGAATGGAATGTTAGCGAACAACAAATACTATTCGGATTATTACCGAAAGATTTTTGTAACATAACTTTAAATGAAGCTTTTATGATGTTCCCTATTAAATCTATTAGCGGTGTTATCGGTTACGGAAAAGATGTAATTAATAAAGAATACGCATGCAAAATTTGCGGAATGGAGTATTGTTACAAAAGAAATTTATTATATTCATAGTATAAATTTTTGTATTTATTTTTATTTTATTTATTTTGAAATTATTAACTTAAACTTAAGGGAACAATTAAATGAAAAAGTTTATTTTATCGCTATTGTTTTTATTTCCTATTTTAATATATTCACAAGAATTGGATTGTACCGTAATTGTAAATTATGAACAACTGGATAATGCATCGAAAGACAAAGTAGCAAATTTTGCACAAGATGTACAGAATTACATGAATACATCCAAATTTTCGGGAAGTGATTGGAATTGGGAAAAAATTAAATGCTCATTAAACATATTTTTCACTTCTGCAAGTGAAGATGTAAATTTTGCAGCACAAGTTGTTATCTCCAGTCAAAGGAAAATTGAAGGTACTAACAAATTTACTTTAATGCTAACCATAATGGATAACATGTGGAAATTTAAATATGAAAGGAATCAAGCTTTATATTTCAACCAAACTACTTTTGATCCCTTAACTTCATTTTTAGATTATTACGCAAACATAATACTTGGATTTGATGCAGATAGCTTTGAACCTAATTCCGGTTCAACATATTTCCAAAAAGCTTATGATATTGCAATACTTGGAACTAGTACAAAATACTCTGAAGGATATCAGCTTTCTTCTACTTCCTATAACAAAAGAGGTCTTGTTGAGAATTTACTAAATTCACAATATCAAACATTTAGACAAGATTTTTATAATTACCATTATAACGGATTAGATATTTATTCAAAAAAACCGGAAAAAGCAGTTTCAAATATGGCTAATTTAGTCAAAAATCTTTTTGATATTAAAGATAAAATTGATAGAAGAAGTCCATTGTTAAAAACTTTTTTTGATTCAAAATACAATGAAATTATTGAGTATATGAAAAAATATCCTGATCAAACGATATTTGAAAAACTTAAATCTATTGATCCTGCTCATGTAACAAAATATAATGAAGCTCTCAACAAATAATTAATAAATTCTATTAAATTATAGGTTTTTAAAGCATTAATAATTGAATATATTTATTAATTATCGATATAATAAAAAAACTCACTCTTTTAACACAACAAAATAAGAGTGAGCTAATTATAATGAAAATATTATTTAGAAAAGTATATATCTAATTCGATTAAAAGTAATTAAATATTAATTTCATAAATTCTATACTTTTTGTAAAGTGTACCTCGCATAGCCTCAGCTCCCCTGTTCATCATTTCATTATCTTCCAAAATCCAACTTGCTTCACCATGGTACCAATTATGCTTGGCAGCAGTTTCTAGAATATAATTATAAAATACTGCATCAAGACCGCGTTTTTGGAATTCCGGGATAATTCCCAAAATAATAATCCTAACCCATTTAATCGCTTTTTTACCAAATAATAAATGAAAAATACCTGTGGGGAAAAGTCTTCCGTTCATTTTCTTAAAAACAGCATTATAATCAGGAAGAGCTAATGCAAACCCCACAACTTCTCCGTTTATCTCTCCGAAAACAACTAAATCCTTTTCAACAAGAGTGATCAAATCTTTAGCTAAAGCATCCATCTCGGAATTGGTCAACGGTACAAATCCCCAATTTGGTTCCCATGCTTTATTATAAACAAACTTAACCTTATCAACTTCAGCTTTAAAATTCTTCATATCGATAGGTCTTAATTTCATTCCGCTACGCTGCATAGCTATATTAGCAACTCTTTTTATCTTTTCGTTTTTGCTCATTTCTTCATTAGAAATGTCGTAAGCAAAAAGATCTTTCGCCTTTTTAAATCCGTAATTCTCCAATAAAGTCATATAGTAAGGAGGATTATAAGTCATTAAAATTCTGGGGTCATCATCAAATCCTTCAATTAATAAACCGTTATCATCATTAACTGTCGGATTATACGGACCTCTCATTGCATCAAAACCTTGAGCTTTTAACCATTCTTTTGTTGCTTCAAATAAAGCATTAACAGCATCTTGATCATTAAAAACTTCAAAAAATCCCCAAAACCCCATTTTGTCATTGTGAATTTTATTGTGTAAATCATTTCTAATTGCGGCTATTCTTCCGACAATTTTATTACCTCTCATTGCAAGAAATAATTCCATATCACCGTGTTCAAAAAAAGGATTTTTTTCACGACTTAAAATTTTATATCTATCCATTAATAACGGAGGTACCCAATGTTTATAATCCTTATATACCTCCCATTGAAATTTAACAAATTTTTTTATTCCGGATTTATCATTTACTTTTATGACTTTTACATCACTCATCTTATACTCCGCTATTTAAAATACAAATCCCCCTTTAACAGGGGGATTTTAAGAATCTATTAAATTAAACCTAATTCTTTACCAACTTTTTTAAATGTGTTAATAATAAAATCTAAGTGTTCTTCTTCATGCGATGACATATAAGACGTTCTCATCATTTGTCTACCTTCGGGTACACCGGGAGAGATAAATACATTAACAAAGACACCTTCATCAAATAATCTACGCCACATAGCAAAAGCAATATCATCTCTTCCAACAATAACCGGAACAATAGCGGTTCTACTTTCAACCACATTAAATCCTAAACCACGTAATTCTGTTCTAACTTTATTGGCATTACTAATTAATTTTGTAACTCTTTCAGGTTCTGCTTCAAGAATATCTAAAGCAGCTAATGCGGCTGCAACACTTGCGGGAGTTGGTGATGCACTAAAAATAAGAGCCGGTGAATGGTGTTTTAAGTAATCAATAACTTTTGCCTTACCGGTAACAAAACCACCTAATGAAGCAAAAGTTTTACTAAACGTTCCCATTGTCATATCAACTTCGTCAACTTTATCAAATTCACTTGCCGTTCCGCGTCCACCTTTTCCGATAACACCAACTGAATGAGCATCATCTATTAAAGTACGAGCATTAAACTCTTTTGCTAATTCTAATAATCTTGGTAAATCAACTATTTCACCACCTGTACTAAATACACCGTCACTAACAATTAATTTGCCGGCTTCTTTTGGTAATTTTTGTAATACTCTTTCTAAATCTTTCATATCATTATGTTTGTATCTAACCAATTCGGCTGTAATACCTCTAGCCATTAAATTACCGGCTACAATACAAGCATGATTATCTTTGTCAGAAACAACATATTCACCGCGATTAACAAGTGTAGGAATAATTCCTTGAGCCGTTTGATAACCAGTACTATACAGTAATACTGCCTCCACGCCAAAAAACTTTGCCAATCTTTCTTCAAGTTCAATGTGCAAATCTAAAGTACCTGTCAAATATCTTGAACCGGAGCAACCTGTACCGTATTTTTTTACTGCCGCAATTGCTGCTTCTTTCACTTTAGGATGTGCGGTTAACCCTAAATAGTTGTTTGACCCCGCCATTACCTTACGATTTCCTTCAATTTGAACTACAGGTCCTTCATTTTCTTCAATCGCTCTAAAGTATGGATAAACACCCATCGCTTTAATATCGTCGGCTCTAGTAAATTCAAAACACTTGTCGAATAAATCCAAATTATTCCTCCATTAATTTATTTTTCTTCATCATTTCCGTTAAATGTAGAAATTTATTATTTTTAAACATCGAAAAATATATTTAATTCACTTAAAAATCAATGTAATTTTAACAAAATCTTAATATGAATGACAAAATAATATCAGTTGTAACCGGCGGAAGCGGTTTTGTAGGAAGTCACCTTGTTGATTTATTACTCTCAAAAGGTCACAAAGTTAAATGTATAGTACGTAGTTCCAGTAATTTACGCTGGTTGAAAGATAAAGATGTAGAGATAGTAAATACCGGTTTGTATGACGTTGAAAAACTTAAAGAAGTTTTAAAAGATGCTGATTATCTTTTTCACGTTGCAGGAATAGTTAAAGCTAAATCACTTGAAGATTATATTAAGGGTAATGTTGAAACTACAAAAAATTTGCTTGAAGCTATAAAATCGACTAACAAATCAATAAAAAGAGTAGTAATTGTTAGCAGCCTTACGGCTACAGGACCATCCAAAATCGGAAAGCCAAATAATGAATTGACACCACTTAACCCTATTACAAGATACGGTGTAAGCAAAAAAACTGAAGAAACTTTAGTAAAAAATTATATGGAAGAAATTCCTATTTCTATTGTTCGCCCTCCTGCAGTTTATGGTCCGAGAGATACCGAAATCTATTTAATTTTTAAAACTTATAAAAGCGGTCTATTACCTCTTATAGGTTTTAATAAAAAGGAAGTTTCTATTGTTCACGTTTCTGATTTAGTACGAGGCATTTATCTTGCGGCAACTGCTCCTAAGGCAGTCGGTGAGATTTATTTTGTCGGTAGCAAAAATTATTATACTTGGGATGAAATGGGCAATGCTATTGCAAAAGGAATGGGTAAAAGAGCTTTAACTTTGAAATTACCTCATTTTTTAGTTTATACTGTAGGTGCAATTGCAGAATTCTTTAGTTGGTTTAGCAGTAAAGCCGCAACTTTTAATTTTGAAAAAGCACGAGATTTTGTACAAGAAGCTCAAACTTGCGATAGTTCCAAAGCTTTAAAGGATTTTGGTTATGTTTCTGAAATTTCTCTTGAAGACGGAATGAAAACCACAATTCAATGGTATAAAGACAATAAATGGTTATAATATTTAAATAAAGTACTCGATTTATTAATCGGGTACTTTATTATTATGAAAATTTATTACTGTTAAATTTTGTATGTCAATTTTATTTTTAGAAAAGAGTAGATGAGATTCGCATTCATTACAATCTGAGTTCCCGAATCTTTTTATCGGGTGAATTAGTTCGAAATTCACTTCAATCATTTCTCGAAGTCTGCATTCAAAACTTTTATCTAATCCTTCATAAATAAATACATTCGTTAAATCGGCATTTTCGTTAACGGTTATATTATCAATATGCCAATGGATAATTTTATTCTTTTTTTTGTGTCTTTCAACTCTGCTTTTCAAATTTATTTGAGCACTGCCGATGTAATAATAATACCCATTGTGTAATTCATGCTTAATGTTTTTTCTAAGAGTAATTGTTATATCTTGAGAAAGTAAAATTTCAAGAATATATATGCCTGAATTAGTTATTTTCGGCACCTTCTTTAATCCAAGTTCTAATTCCTCTTTCTTGTTCAGAAGTAATAGGAGTTGCATAAGAGCCGATTGGAGGCATGACAGGAGGCACTCTACCCGTAATTCTTAACACTAAAATACTATTATCAGGATTACCCGGGATAACAATTGGGTAAGTAGTTACACCGGACCAGCTAGTCATTATATAATCAGAATTTACACCGTCTGAGTGACAACCGCTGAAATTACATTTATACTCAAAAATCGGGGCGATATCTCTTGCAAAACTAACATTTTTTTCTGGTATAGAACGATCATCTATATCCGTTGCATTAATCTCATCTTTGCAATTAATAAAAACAATTGAGAATAAAATAAGTGTAAAATACAAATAGTATGTCTTTAACCAAATATTTTTTTTAAACACTATAAACCTTGTAAAATACTTTTAATAATTCTAATATGCTCTGGTGTTGTACCGCAACACCCTCCTATTATATTTGCACCCGCAGAAATTAAATCTTGAACTAAAGGTTTTATTTTATCCGGAGTTTCGGGATAATATAACTTTCCATCAATAAATTCAGGAATTCCGGCATTTGCATTAACCATAATCGGAATACTTTTATTATTTTTTCTAATAGAACTAACAATTGGAATCATATCAACAAAACCATTCCCGCAATTAGTCCCAATCACATTTACACCCAAATTCAAAATATGTTCCGTGAAGGTATCAACATCAACTCCCATCATAGTCCGAAATATACCTTCTTCACCTTTTTCAAAAGTAAACGTTGAAAAAACCGGGATATTAAAATTATCTTTCACGGCTTTAATAGCACATTCAGCTTCATCTAGTGCATAAAAAGTTTCAAAAAGCAACGCATCAACACTCCCCTCAATAAGTGCTTCAGCTTGTAATTTATAAGATTTATATAAGTCTTCTTCTGTAACATCTCCGGTAAATAAAAACTTCCCTGTCGGACCTATACTCCCCATAACATATACATCATTTCCGGCAGCTTCTCTACTAATTTTTGCTCCGAGATTATTTAAACTATAAGCATCTTCAGATAAACTATAATCATTAAGTTTTATAGGGTTACCGCCGAATGTATTAGTTTTAATTATTCCGCTCCCGGCAGCAATATAAGCTTTTGCAATATCCAATACTTTATGGGGGAAATCACGATTCCATAATTCAGGACACGCACCTATTTCTAAACCACTTACTTGCAGCATTGTGCCCCATGCACCGTCAGCAACCATAAGCTGCATATTATTTAGTTTTTCTAAAAGCTTAAAACTCATATTTATTCAAGTGATCCGCTTAATTCAACTCCCTTTTTCTTATCTAGCCTTCCTCCGTAATAATCACCGATAGCATCTTTGCATGCACCACGATTTAAATATGCGGAGAAATCGTTAGGATCTAAATCAATTACCCTACTGAAATCGTCAATAGCATCCTGATATTCTTGCATATTTTTATATTCTAATCCTCTATTAAAAATAGCTTCGATAAAATTGGGATTCAACTCAATCGCTTTGTTAAAATCTTCTATTTCACCAATAATATCTTTTGTGCTCTTTTTTGCTAAAGCTCTATTATAATATGCAACTATATATTCGGGATTTAGAATTATCGCACTATCAAAATCCTTTATTGCGTTCTCATTATCTTCAAGTTTCCTATAACAAACGCCTCTATTATTATGCCCCTGAGCAAATTTCGGTTTAAGTTCTATAACTTTTGTAAAATCTTTAATGGCTGCTTTAAAGTTTCCTATATTTTGACGAGATACTCCTCTATTATATAATGCAGAAACATTATTAGGGTCAATTTCTAAAACTCTTGAATAATCACCTATTGCTCCTTTATAATCACCCACTTCAAATTTCTTAAAAGCATTATCGAATAGCTCTTTCGTATTAACTTCGGCTTTTTCCAGTATTTTTTCTTCTAAAGTTTTCCGAACTATCTCTACGGCAGTTTCAAGTCTTTCAACAAATTCTGTTATATTTTCAACATTCGGAGGTAATAATAATGAAAGAAAGCTACCATATTTTTTTGAAGGACTTTCAGTACTCTCTTCCAAACGTTTTAAACTTTTTTTAAATCTTCTTTGAACTTCAGGAATTGTTAAATGACCCCGTGCCTTTCCGCACATTAAAAATTTATAACCGTCAACCGGGAATTTTGTAAATTGATCAAATAATTGTTCTTTGTTTTTAACGGAAATTTTACCGAATCTAAATGCTCTTTCTATCTGAACATCATATAATATTTTTTGTTCTTCCGTTTGCTCGTTTTCTAATTCTTGTTCCATGCCTTTACTTATTAATGTTTAAATAATGTTTTGATTTTTTTAAATGGTTTAATTAATTTAATTAGTATTTATTAATATAGCAATAAATATTTTATTTAAAATCCTTTTTTTTATCATGAATTACTTTTTTTTTATTATTTTTTGATTTATATAACAATATTTTTCGGGTTTAAATAATGATAAAAATTTACACTAATGCAACTATTTATACGGCAGATAAAAGCAAACCATGGGCTGATTTTATAATTATAGAAAACAATAAAATTCTTTTTGTCGGCACAATTAATAATAACGATGATAAAACTTTTTTAGAATCATTTTTTAAATTAGCAGATGAAATAATAGACCTGGATAATAAACTTGTACTTCCGGGCTTTATAGATTCACATGCTCACATTATAATGGGTGGTTTTTATTTATTAAGTACCGATTTATCAAAAGTAAAATCTAAAAATGAGTTTATTGATGTTATAAAAGAATATATAAAGAACAACCCTAATAAACCTGTTTACGGTGGTAATTTTAATCAACAGAACTGGGATATTAAAGAATTTCCAAAAAAAAATTGGGTTGATGAATTTACTCCCAATATCCCCGTTTTTTTACATAGAATGGATTATCATTCCGCTTTAGCTAATTCGTTTGTGCTTAACTTAGCCGGAATTACAAAAGATACTCCTAATCCTGAAGGCGGTGAGATTGTTAAAGATCCGATAACCGGAGAACCGACCGGAATGCTTAAAGATAAAGCAATGGATTTAGTGGCAGAATGCTTACCCGAAAGAACAGAACAAGAATATTTTGATGCGTGCACGGCAACAATGAATTTGGCAAAAAAATTCGGAGTTACGTCTATTCATGATATAGCATATAAAAATGATTTTAAAATATTTCAAAAATTATTAAAAAACGACAAATTAACAGTAAGAATCTACACACGTTTACCTATTGATAAATGTGAAAGCTTGATTGAGTGCGAATTTGAAAACAATTTTGGAAATGAATTATTAAAACTTGGAGGTTTAAAAGCTTTTGCTGACGGGTCACTCGGATCATATACTGCTTTGTTTTTTGATCCCTACGATGATGATAAAACATCTTACGGTTTAGCAACTGATATACTTAATAATGGATTCTTAAATAAATGGGCAATTTTATGCGATAAAAACAATTTGCAGCTAAGTATTCACGCAATAGGAGATAAAGCAATTTCTCTTATTTTAGATATTGCCGAAAAAATTGAGGAGCTTAACGGAAAAAAAGATAGGCGCTTTAGAATTGAACATTCTCAACATATTAAAAAAGAAGATTTAAATCGATATATAACAAACAACATTATCTCTTCTATGCAACCTTATCATCTTTTTGATGACGGGTGTTGGGCTAAAAACAAAATAGGCGTAGAGAGAGTAAAAAACACCTTAGCTTTTAATTCGTTTATTCAAAATAATATTAAAGTTTGTTTTGGCAGTGATTTTCCTGTTGCTACTATGAACCCGATACTTGGAATTTATGCAGCAGTTACAAGACACACTGCTGATGGTTTAAACCCAAACGGTTTAATTCCTGAAGAAAAAATTACTCCCCAACAAGCTGTGGATGCTTATACAATTAATGCAGCTTTCGCAGCTTTTGAAGAAAATATAAAAGGAAGCATTACACCGGGTAAATTAGCAGATTTCGTAGTTTTAAGTAAAAATATTTTTAATATTGAGCCTAACGAAATTAAAAATGTAATTGTAGAAAAAACTATTTTTGACGGTAAGGAAATTTATTCTATATAAGATTTATTTTTTCTAAAATAGATATATATAGGTAATCCTGTTAATACTAATCCGAAGCATGCTAATACTCCGTATGCAGGGTATGCCAAAAACGTACCGTAAATTAGATAAAGTTGTATTAATAGAGATAAAACCCCCATTGTTTTCCACATGGGCGAAATAAAAGTCGGTTTATAATCTCCCCTTTTCCGTAAAAAGAATATTGTTCCGTAAACAAGTGTGTTTTGTAAAACATAAGATAAAGTAAAATATCCAAGCATATTTTCAATATCCCCTAATAAAAAAATGAACACGGCAAAGAATGCTTGAATCAGTATTGAAATGTGAGGTGTTAAAAATTTAGGATGTAATTTACCGAATGGTTTAAAAAATAGACCATCTTTAGCCATAGCATATTCTAAACGCGGTTGTACCATAATGCTTGCGCTTAATACACCTATCATAGAAATAAAAGCAACAACTGCAAATAAATGTGGGGCAAATTCCCTAAATAAATCCAAATATAAAAACGGATTAACAAAATCTCCCTTAGCTTCCGTTAAATCTTTAAAAGGGACTATCATACTAGTACCCAACGAAATTAAAGTATAAGCAATAATTACAAAAACAACAGAACCGATTAGAGCTTTAGGTAAAGTTTTATGTGGGTTTTTCACTTCACCCGCCATATATAGAATATTTCCAAACCCTGCATAACTCCATGATGTCGCAGAAATTCCGGCTGTTATTATAAAAAATAAAGATTTATTTTCCGCAAAGTTTGACGTAGCTAACAAGCTTTTTGAATCAAACATACTAAACCCGATAAGAACAACAGCAAATAGCGGAATAATTTTAGCCAAGGTTAAAACAATCTGAAAATTGCCCCCCGTTTTTACGCTTCTATAATGCACTAAAGCAAAAATTAGTATTAATGCGGAAGCAAACAACCTTGCTATCCAAAAATCATTTAATATCGGGGCAAATATAGTTAATACGGAGGCAGCGCTTAAAGCAACAATAGTTAAAGTTGGTGTATCACTAGTTAAAAAGCAAGTCCAAGTATATAAAAATGCTAAAAACGGAGAGCCTGCTTTTTGTAAATAATAATATCCAAAACCTTGATCAGGATATGCAGTGCCCATTTCTGCTAAAATTAGTATAGGTGGTAACCACATAATACCTCCTAAAAACCAAATTATTGTGGCAGTAAGCGGATTTCCTGCAATCTGTGCTACTATAGGCAAGCTTATAAAAACTCCGGATCCGATTACTGTGCTAATTATAATTGCAATTGTTTGTGTTAAACTTAAACTTCTAACCGGTTTTAATTCATTATTTTGCGTCATAATTTTTTATTATACTCATGAATCATTTTCAACATGGTCAAATAGTTTTCAGTCTTAACATAGTCGGGAATTGAATTAGAAGAACCAACAGCCCACGAACAAGTACCTGGTAAAGATTTAAGATAAAATTCAATTAAATCTTCTACTTCATATTTGGAACCTCTTGCTAGTGTATCAACTTCAATTCCTCCGCAAAAAGCTAACTTATCCGAATATTGGTCTCTTACTTCCAAAAAATCCATAGATTTTGGTTCAATCGGATGTAAAGCCGTTACGCCACAATCAACTATATCATCCATAACATCCCATAATTTTCCGTCAGTATGATAAATAAAAGGAATCCCTTTTTGCTTAGCCAAATCACCCATTTTCTTAATACTTGGAAATAAATAAGAACGATAAAAGCTAGGATCAACCATTAAACCGGCTGCAAATGCAATATCATCACTATACCACAATGCCCCGACAACATCAAAACTTATCATTTTTTCATACATGTCAAGAATCAAACTCTCAACCTTCTTATATAATAAATCAATCAACTCCGGTTGTTCAAAAGTAGCAAAGGCAAAAGTTTCAAAACCCATTAACTCCCATACTAACGTAAATATATCTCCGTATTGCCCTATAACTCCCATTCCTTCTGGTAAATACTTTTTCACTTCCTCAAATCTTGAATAATCAATATCATTAATCTCAGGAAACGGATAACTATAAAACTCCTCCATGTTTGTAATAATCCCGCTATCTTCCGTAGCCCAAGCCCTATCCGGAGCATTTTTATACTCATCATT
This sequence comes from Bacteroidota bacterium, assembly GCA_023447335.1. Lineage (GTDB taxonomy): Bacteria > Bacteroidota > Ignavibacteria > Ignavibacteriales > Melioribacteraceae > JAEXOD01. Next base: position 4,985 of record JAEXOD010000002.1, on the reverse strand, counting down.
ACTATTTCTATTAGTAACTTCTTTATTCTTAAATTTAATTATCGGCTGAATTTTAACAAAATCATATCCCATATTGTGCATAAATTCAATATCGTCTTTTATAGTTAATATGGGTCTTCCTAAAATCTCTTTTTTTATTATCGGGTGAACTCCTAACTCAATTAGAGGTAGTTCACCTTTGTTTTTATTAAGTAATGTCTTTTGTAAGTTTAAAAAATTTGGCTTATGCTGAAATTTAATCATAATATACTCTATTTATTTGTTAATTTAGCAAGTGCAACCATTATACTAATGTGAATTTTATCAATTGCCGAAGTTGATCCGTTATAATTATTTGCAATTAATGAAAAAACAATAGTCCTTCCGCTTTTATCCTTTACATAGCCTGAATGAGAACGAACATTATTAATTAATCCCGATTTAATTCTTCCGTTAAAAGCAAGTTCAGTACCAACTCCGTATTTCGAGTAATAACTAATGTCATTGGGATCTCCGGTAACTCCTAATGAATTAAAAAAGGAATTAAAACAAGTTTTTTTTGTTGCTAATGTTAAAACATCAACCATCATTTTTGCAGTAATACAATTATTTCTGCTCAAACCGCAACCGTCAGCCAAATCCAAAGCATCCGTATTAATTCCTTCATTCGTAAAATATTCTTTTAATGCATCAATTCCCGAATCAATTGAACCGCTATTTTTTTTAACTAAACCAATACTTCTTAACAACATTTCGGTATAGAGGTTATTGCTCCGCTTATTAACAATATATACAATATCTTTTAAAGGCGGAGAACTAATTTCTATAATTAAATTTTTGGAATTATATTCAATTCGCTCATTTAATTTTGTAGCATCATTTTTTATAATAATCCCATTTTTCTTTAAATACTCGGTTATAATTTGTGCTGCAAAAAGTGCGGGATCTGGTATTGCTCCTTTTATAAAAAACTCATCTACTCCCGCAGGAATTGTTCCCCTTAATATTGCATTATATTGAAAAGGTGCTGCATATATATAACCGTTATCTCCGCTCCCCTCTTTTCCCGTTTTCATATAATTTGTAAACGCAAGATTGGGAATAAAAGGTTCGGTCCTTAATACTTCTGCACTTTTTCCTACACTACTCCCCGGCTTGAAGAATACTTTATATAAATTATCGTTAATAGTTAAAGCAGAAGAACCGGCACCATAATAGTTACCCATATCACCATAATTCCAACCACCGGAGATAGAATTTCCATCGTATAGTGTTTCATCAGCAATTATCCCTCCTTCAATTTTTTTTATTCCCATATCAGCAATAGAATTAAATATACTTAAAAGCAATGTATCAAGATTTTTACTTCCTTTTACTAAATTCGAGCCCAATGTGGGATCTCCGCCCCCGACAATATATATATTTCCTTTTAAAATATTTCCTTTTAATATCTTGCCGTCAAAATATATTTTAGTCTTAAATCTATAATCTTCACCTAAAATATCAAGCGCAGCAGATGAAGTAAATACCTTTAATCCACTCGCGGGAGCCAAAGAAAAATCAGCGTTTTTTTCAAATATAATTTCATCTGAATCTAAATATTTTGCATAAATGCTCCATTGCGCATTTTTTAATAGCTTTGAATTGGATACACTATCTGCAAGATTGGAAATTGACTGTGCATTTGAATTTACAAAAACAGTAATAAAAATAAATAAAAGTAATCTTTTCACTTGCCCCTCTATTTTTCTAATTTTAAGTAATTAAGAACTGTCTTAATTATTTCTACACGTTTATCTTTTTCTAAAACTGTTTCAAACGGAAAACCAAAAGCAATAATTCCATATTCATTTTTATAACCTATCGCCGCAGAATAATCATTGTCCTTATATCTTAGTATTGTACTGCTTCCGCTAACCGGCAAAATTGCATCAGGTGCCTCAACAGAATATATCTTGTCATTTAATTCAGTATTAAATTTAAAATCAATTTTTGAATAATTATTAACTGATTTTATTTCCCCTGTTTTACTTGCAAAACCGGATGCGATATTATACTTCAAAATATTTTTAACAAATTTTTGATCGTTGCTATCTGCAAATTCACTTCTAAAAACATCTGATGCAATATATGCACCTGATATAAATAGATTACCGCCGCTAGCCAAATATTCACTTATCTTTTTCTGAATATTTTTGGTGAATAATTTAAACTGTACCCCTTTGGTTTCGCTTTCGTATTTTTTTGGAAACGGCGTAGCTTTTTCCTCACCCGCAATAATATCAATTAAACAATATTTTTCCGAATTATACTTCCCGTTTTCAAAGGCTTCGTCACTGCTCGATACAAAAGAATATCCGTTTTTAAAAAATGCCTCGCCATGAAGATATGTATAGTCAAACGTGTTTCCTGCAATAACTTTAGTTTCATAATTGGCAGTGCTTGCACCGTGTCCCGGTTCATCATTAGAAATATAAGGACTATTTGGATTGAAATCTGTTTGGTAACCTGTAAATCCCAAATCAACTTTATCGGGAACGCCGGCATCTAAGTTACTTAAAAAACCACTAAAGTTTTCACCGTCAATCCATTTTGGTGCACAAATTCTATCAAATGCGTTTACAATAAGTATTGTTTTTTCATTTCCTGTTTTGCATACACTTAACACTTCTGAAGGAAAACTCTCTCCTCCTTCATTAACTGCAGTAACTTTAAATTTGTAAACTTTATTCTTATCTAAATTTTCAAAATTAAAATGTGTATCGGTAACATAAACACCATTATCAAAACCATTATCTCCAATTGCTTTATAAACAATATATCCGGTCGGTTTTGCTGTTGGTTCTGTTTTGTCTTCAGTATAATTCCAAGAAAGTTTTACGCTATTTTCACCTGAAAATTCAGTATAAAATTCGTTTATAGGCAAAGGTTGAACTACATACTCACTATTATTCAAAATTGCCAAATACTTTAACATTCCTTTATATATCGCTCTGCTAACAGTAAATCTAAACCTTGGATCTAACATATATTTCATATCTAAAAAGTTTTGATGGGATAATAATTCCAATAGTAAAGCCGGAACATTCGGTCTTTGTGATTCGGAATATTGTGCTTCACGAAGCTGTCTTTTATTCCAAGCTATATCAAAGCTACCTTTAATGTCATTTACTATTTCAGTTTGGATAATATCACTTAAGTCTCTACAAGCTAGTCTGCTTTTACCATCAGGAAAATTTTTATTATTATATGCATCAATAAGACTATAAATTGCTAGTGTACCAATCGTAGTATCATTTTTTGTTATCCCTGCATCTGTATGAAAAGCCATTGATAAATCTATAGGAATACCTAAACCTTTTACATTTCGATTATTATTTGGTCCATACGGTGCCCCGACTAAATAATTTGTATATTCTGTTCTACTTTTATAATCATCGTTATAATCATTTTTATTACCGTTCAAATTGTAGATTAAAGTATCAGGCATACCGGCATACTGCATGTAATATTTCGCACCTTCTACAAATTTTGGTCTCCCGCTTGTAGTTCCGTTTCTTTTTACTATTCCCATTCCTCCGCCAACCCTAATAGCGTCTGCTGTTATTATTTTTCCTTCATCAGAAGATTTATTTGTCAACTCAACATAATTGTTTTCATCTTTACTAAATTGAAACTTACCGACATACAACCAAGTGTTTCCACCTATCGTCTGGTTAACTTTGTATTCTGTAATTCCGCCCGAATGTTTTACTGAATAAATTGCATCGGTTACATTACCTTCTCCTGCAATATATGATAAATACAACGAGTATTCTCCGTTTTCCGGAACTTTAATTATCCATTTAATTTTTGAATCACCTATTGTATTTGAGGTTACAAATCTTGCTGTACCTGATTGAAATGGATTAAAATTCTCTTCATACGGAGGATTCCCTACAGCAAATCCTAAAGCCGAACAAGTTTTCCAACTGTTTTTTTTGCTAGTCTCAATATATAATTTATTTTTAATATCACTTTTCGAGTCATTATCAATTATTACTTCATTAGTATTATAATCTCTTTCTCTCGGAATAAAAACATTGGCACCCGCATTTTCTAACATCGGTGCAATATAAGGAATAACAAACGAAAGAGGAATTAAATCCTCAACAGTCTGAAATAACCTCGGTCTTTGCCATTCCCATCTATTTGCATCAACTGAATAATACCAACCATGACTATGCCATAATGCAATATTTCGATTAAATAATCCTTTTGTTATTTTAAATTGTCTATCAATATTCTCAATAATTGGTGAAGTGCGTTTGTCTTTATACTCTCTAACTCTAGAAAAATCATAATTTTTTGAAGTTCGGTAAAAATTAGGAATCAAATCTTCTATTTGAATCCCTAATGTAGTAATACTTATTTTATAATCTTTATATTTATCACCTAAGTATTCATTTATAGAATTATAATAATATTTTACATTATCATCTCTAAATGCTATATACGATAATTCTTTACTAAAGTTAATTATGACTAAGCGATTTATTTCATCAACAATTACTGTATCAACTTTGGTATATGGGGGAATGTTTAGATTAAATGACTTGTTCTTTAAATCGGTTTTTAATGTTCTAGCCTTATCAATTTCAATCGTCTTAATTGTGTCTTTTTCGATCTCTTCGGTTTTATCTCCTTCATATTCAACTTTTACAGAAATAAAACTACAGGAAAAAAATAAATAGGATAACAATACAATCGTCAGAATATAAGCATATCTTTTCATAACATTATTCCTTCTTTTTATCTAAAACAAATATTTATGCAATATTTAAATATAAATAAAAAGAAAGAATAATTGTTTAATAATTTAGTTGAAAAATTACAAATAATTATTCAACTAATCCTAAATCTTTTAAGGCTTTAAGTATCTTCTTTTTCTCAATCGGCTTTACTAAATAAGAAGTGCAGCCACCTTTATAATAAGCTTCAATTACATCTTGGGCTGTATCTAATGC
>JAEXOD010000236.1 GCA_023447335.1 Bacteroidota bacterium | reverse complement strand
AGATTAAACACTATGAGTATACATATTCCTCCTTTACGCGAAAGAAGGGAAGATATTATTCCGATAGCAAGCTTTTTGCTAGCTGATCTATGTAAAAAAAATGACACCCAAATAAAAAGATTTTCTTCCGAAGCAGAGAATGCCGTAAGATATTATGATTATCCGGGAAATATTAGAGAGTTGCAGAATATTATTAGCAGAGCTTTTTATCTTTCAAATAGTAATGTGATTCAAAAAAGTGAATTGCCGATTCCGGGTATAAATAACGAAAAAGATATATATGAAGAATTATATAAAATGCAATTTCAGGATGCTAAAGAACAGTTGATAGAAAAATTCGAAATTAATTATCTAAAATATAATTTAGCATTACACAATAACAATATAACAAAAACTGCCGAAGCTTGCGGTATAGATAGAAGGACTATTCATAGACTTGTAAAAAAATACGAATTATAAACGGAAATATTTGTAAAAATTAAAATGCATTTATTTTTATATGTAATTTGGTTATCTTTGCAACAAAAAAAAGGAATATTATGATTATTAAGAAGATAGATCAATCAGAAAAAGTTGAAGTTACTATTCCCGGAGCTGAAAAAGCGGTTAAACAAATTTTAATAGGACAAGCAGACGGAACACCCAACTATTCTATGAGGGTTTTTACTTTACAGCCTGACGGAAAAACACCATATCATGCACACGATTATGAACATCTGAATTACATAATTAGCGGTACCGGATATCTTTTAGACGTAGACGGAAACAAGCATCCTATTAAAGAAGGAGAATTTGCTCTTGTACCGGCAAATGAGAAACATCAGTTTTGTAATGATAGCAATGATAATAATTTTGTTATGATTTGTTTGGTACCCAAAGAATTTGAATAAATGAAAAAAACTATCTTATTAATTGGTATTGTGTTTTTATTAATTTCATGCGAAAAATATTTTGACGGCGGTTGCGTTTGTACATGTGAATATGTTACTTTAACCGTTAGCATAGTTGATAATAACGATAGACCGATAAAAGGATTAAATATAGAATTAATTGATAACAAGGGACTTACTTACAAAATAGATGATGAACTAAATAATTATATTCAAGATTATGTAATTTTTAGTGACGGATATATGAATTTATTAGGTAAAATACCTGAAATATTTTTTGTTAAAGCTTATAATGATTCAATTAATATTATTGAACCTTATAGTTTTGGCAAAGATAATTGTAATTGTCATGTTTATAAAGTATCAGGTAAAGATACTATTAAAGTAAACTAATGCCCCCGTAGCTCAGTGGATAGAGCATTGGCCTCCGGAGCCATGCGCATAGGTTCGATTCCTATCGGGGGTACAAAAGTACCCCTTATTCTACAACTACCTTAAAATTTGTAATTTTTGTTGAACCTTGTCCTTGAATAACTTCATTTCCAAATTCAACCGAGGCTAGATATTCAGAATTTGCAATGTAACCGTTGGTTACTAAATATTCAACAAATTTATGAATATTAATTGTTTTATAGTCAATATTATCTTTAATTACAAAGGCTAAGTAGGTCCAATTCCAATCGGCTTTGTAAAAATCAAAGTTAACATTATCAATATTTACTGTGGCAACTTTGCTTCCGCCGGCGGATTGACCGTAATTTTTTGTCCAAATCATAATTTCTCTTGTAATATTGCTTTGAGCAGGAGTAGATGAAGAAGTAATCCAAATATCAAAAGCTGTATTTCCCGTACCTGTAAAAGTAGTTGAAATTGAACTGAATGAAGCAATAATTTTTTTACCTTCAGATATTTTAACCGGAAGTTTTGTAGTAGTTGATTTTGTATCAAACGGTTTAAATCCGAAAAGTATTTCCGGGTAAGCTTTAACATCGTTGTTAACACCGCTTTGCCAATACCAATTAAACCCAAAAGTATATTCATTTTCCTTTTCTTTAATATAAACGCACTGAGTGAAATCCTGAATATTCCCTTTACCCCAGCAGTTATTTATTATTTTGTATTCACCATAAGTTAATGTGCCGTCAGTAGTGCATATGGTTGTATCTATGTAAGTTTTTGTTGGGGTGTTGTTTTCTGTTGTATTTTCATCCTTTCCGCATGCAAAAAACGGAAGAATTAAAATAAAATAAATTAAATAAATACTGCTCGATAATTTCATATTAAATAACTATTATTTGTGATTGATATAATAAAAATACTAAAGAAAAATAAACTATAAAAGCTTAATTTTTGTTATTTTTAAATTACGTATTTATAAAATTTGGAAGGAAAAATCATGTTATCAAAAGTGGAACAGTATTATTTAGAAAAATCCAAGAAAGATTTGGTTTATGGACCTGTTGAAAAATTATCAATTATTCAAGTAGCAAGTTTTCCTGAATTAGGAAAATTAACTGCCCAAAGATTCATTGAATGGGTGCAAGAAAATCCTGGTGGAGTAGTTTCTTTGCCTACGGGAAAAACACCTGAGCACTTTATTAAATGGGTTGCTTTTTATATTAAAAATTGGGATAAGGAAAATGTACAAAATGATCTGAGTGCTGTTGGAATTGATATTTCCAAAAAACCGGATTTATTCAGTTTACACTTTGTTCAGATAGATGAATTTTATCCGATAGATTCTTATCAACATAATAGCTTTTATTATTATATACAAAAATTTTATTTTAACAATTGGGGATTAGATCCCAAGAAAGCATTATTTATTAATGTTAATCAAATACCCACAGCCGAAAATTTAACACTAACTGAAATATTTCCTGAAAAAGAAGTCGATTTATCATTGCGTACACGTTGGGCAAGTAACAGACAAGAAAGATTACAAAAACAAACTATTGATTTAGTTGATCAATTCTGTACGGATTATGAAAGAAAAATTAGAGAATTAGGTGGTATTGGGTTCTTTTTAGGCGGTATTGGACCAGACGGACATATAGGGTTTAATGTACAAGGAAGCGACCACTTTTCAACTACTCGTTTAATTTCAACTAATTATGAAACACAAGCTGCTGCTGCAGGTGATTTAGGCGGAATTGAAATAGCACGAAAAAGATTAGTGATTACAATAGGATTAGATACTATTACACATAATCCAAATGCTACCGCAATAATAATTGCCGCAGGTGATGCAAAAGCGAACATTGTGAGAGATTCTATTGAAAATCCGCAAACCAATAAATATCCGGCTACAGTATTACAGAAATTAAAAAACGGAAGATTTTATTTAACTAACGGTGCTGCTTTACGTTTGATGGAACGTAGATATGTTGATGTTAAAAACGAAGAAGAAATTTCTCAAGCTTCTGTTGAAAGAGCAATTATCAATTTAATGGTAGAAAAAA
>JAEXOD010000177.1 GCA_023447335.1 Bacteroidota bacterium | reverse complement strand
TGCTCAACTTAATATATACACTATCTACATCTCTTGTACTTACCCATTTTACTTCTTGTGTTGAACCAGATAATATCGGTAATGCTCCGTCCGGTTGCGTTACTTCCAACTTGCTTATTATAAAATTAACATCACTAACATCAAAAATATTTCCGCCTGAAGAAGCATCCGTAATCTTGATTTTAGCAGTTAGAGTAGTATCATCTGCAACAATCCAGTTGAATTGATTATTAGCAGAACTATCAAATAATGCGATCGGGGCTTTCCAAGTTGTTCCTCCGTCAACAGAATACTCGATATTAACATATTTTACATTACTTGTTCTAGTCCATGATATTGTTTTTGATTTACCGGATTGCCATTTAACTTCCGTATTAGGTAATACAACAGATACATTTGCTATTCTAAATGTTGTATCGCTTACATCACTAATATTTGAGTTGGCTATATCTCTAATTCTAACCTTCACAACATTTGAAGGATCATTAGGAATTGTCCATAGATAAGTTCCTAAATTGGCATTAATATTATCGACAATTAATTTCCAACCCTTTGATTCTGTAAAATATTCTAATGCAACTTTACTAATAGTGGTACCCGCAGACCAATTAATATTAGTCTGCTTTCCAACCTGTAATTGTTCGTTACCATTCGGAGAAGTTAATAACAATGTACTCACAGTAAAGGTTGCATCACTTTGGTCACTAATAATCGCTGCCGCATTCACATCCACAATTCGCAACAATCCGTTAGAAGTATTTAAACTGTTTGCAGGGAATGTATATTCATATTCACCGTTAGCAACTACAGGTCCCGCTGTTAATAAGCTCCAAGTTCCGCCGTTATCAGGACTATAATAAATATTTATTAAGCTAATATTAGAAGAATAAGAATATTTAATTTTGTAAGGTAATCCCGCTTGAACAACTTCGCCGCCGTTAGGATTTGTAACATATATATATCTCACAGAAAAAGTATTATCATTTTCATCAAAGACATTAGAATTACTGGCATCCGAAATTCTAACCCTTAATTCACCGGATATATTAGTAGGAATCTGCCAATTATATGTTCCTAAACCTGCAACTACACTATTTACTATGGTATTCCATGTCGAACCACCGTTTGAAGTATACTCTAATTTTATATTATCAACAAAACTTGATGTCCAAGTTATTGAATTAATATCTCCTGCTTTCCAAATTTCATTACCGGTATTTGGCGAAGTTACAGCCAAGCTACTTATTTTAAACGACCCCGAAATAATATTAATAGTCGGGTCGCTATTTGAAACCAATCGAATTTTTCCGACTGTAGTAGGAATATTATTTGGAATATTCCATAAATAAGAATTTGTTGTAGTTGAATTAATATTGTTTGTGATCGTATTCCACGTTGCACCGTCATCTATACTATATTGCAAATTAATAAACCCGATATTACTAACATTCCAAGTTATATTAGTAGATCTACCCGTTTGCAACTGACTACCTGCTACCGGATTAGTTATTTCCATTACTCCAATTGTAAACTTGGAATCACTTATATCATTGTAAGTTTGATTATTGGAATCATAAATTCTTACCCGTACATTTTGAGAAGAAATACCTAAAGGAATATTCCAATTATATGAGAGTAATCCTGCATTAATATTTGATGCAATATTTAACCAATTATTCCCGTTATCTAATGAGTATTCAAGAGTAACGTTATTTATAAAAGAGCTATTCCATGTAATTGATTTAACTGACCCGGATTGCCATAATTCACCACCGTTGGGTGAAGTTAAAACAAGTCTATTAATAATAAACGGATTCGAAATATTAAAATTAGTGATATCTTGATGATCTGTAATTCTAATTCGTGCCTGATTTGATGAAACATCCGGGATAACCCAATCATATTCTTGTAACTCAGCATTTAAATTTGAAATAATGGTGTTCCAGGTTGTTCCGTTATCTAAAGAGTATTCAAGTTTAACTTCACTTACATTATTTACAGTCCATTTAATAGTATGAGTTGTACCGGCTTGCCATACTTCATTTCCTGCCGGCGAAGTTAAAGCAAATGAATTAATGTTAAAGGAAGTGCTGCTGCTATCTCTTATATTGCTAACTTCATCATCAATAATTCTGATTTTATAGTTCTTGCCGGAATACTCGGTTGGAATAAACCAAGAGTGCTGACCGCCGATTCCGGAAATATTTTTTGCAATCGGAGTATTACTCCAAGTTTGACCGTTATCAGATGATAAATAAAGCGTTACACTATTTACAAAATTTGCATCCCAAGTTATAGTGCGCGGAGTACCGGCTTTCCAAGTTTCACCACCGTTGGGAACTTTAATTTCAAGACGCTTAATTGTGAAAGGAGGAGTAGTTTCGGTAACTAGAGCATTTACATTTGAAGTAATTCTTACTTGTGCTTGATTAGAATAACTATTGATAGGAATATCCCAATTATAAAAATGCAAATTAGAATTGTATGAATTTATAATAGTATTCCAACTTAACCCGTTGTCTAAAGAGTATTCTAATTTAACATCCCCTATTAATTGGCTGCTCCATTCTATCTTATACCTATTATTTGTTTGCCAATTTGAGCTAACAATCGGATTTGTGAACGATAAATTTCCGATTGTAAATTTGTTTAAAGATGTAGCTAATATAGCCGGATCAGATGCACTAACTATTTTAATCAAATTATTTGATCCGCTTACGTTTGAAGGAATTGACCAAGTATAATTACTCACAACATTAGGTACACTCACAACATTATTTGCAATCTGCAGCCAATTTAATCCGCTATCAGTACTATATAGGATGTTTACAAAAGGTACTTGGTCGCTAGATTCCCAACTTATTGTTGCAGATTTTCCGGCTTGAAATACTTCGTTGCCGTTTGGGGAATTAATATTTAGTCTTATTACATTAAAATTATTTGTAGTATGTGAAATATTAAGACTTGATTCTGAATCACTGACTCTTATTTTTGCTTGAATTGAAGAAGCAATATTTCCGATATTCCATATAACTGAACCGGAATTTGCAGGAATTCCTAATGCAAAAGGTACCCAATTAATTCCGTCCAAAGTATATTCAAAATTTACTGTATTAACACTACTTGATGCTGTAAAATTAATAGTTTTTGAAGAATTGGTTTGCCACCTTTCGCCACCAAATACATTCGTAATATTAACAGTTCCGATTTTAAAAATAGCGTCACTTGAGTCTTTAATACCGGGATTTACTAAATCAGTTACTTTAATTAAAGTTTGTGTTGAAGAAAGATTTGACGGAATTAACCAAGAATAATTTCCTAAATTTGCAGCAACCGGAGCAGCAATTAAGTTCCAACTTTCACCATTATTAGAAGAATATTCTAGTTTAACATTTCCGGCAATTGAGCTTGACCAACTGATGTTTTTGGTTGTTCCAGATTTCCAGTATTCACCGCCGTTCGGTGTGTTAACAATTAATTTACTAATAATAAAATTATCCGAAATATCTAAAATATCAGTAGGAGATACTGCATGAGATACCCTAATTAAACCGGATGCAGTCGCAACATCTCTTACGATCCAATTGTAAGATCCCGGTGCAGAAGGAATACTGTTTTCTATAACTTCCCATGTAGTGCCGTTATCAGCTGAAAATTCTAATTTGACGGCATTAATTCCGGGCGAGGCTGTCCATTCAATTGTTTTAACCGAATTTGCTTTAAGCACTTCACCGGAAATAGGTTGTGTTACAGTGATAGTTCCTAAAGTTAGAGGGTTTGAGGAAGAATCCGAAACAAATGGATTAGCAACATCATAAATTTTAATTTTAAGATTACCTGTCGGCAAATTTGGAACAAGCCAATTATAGGAACCGGTTGCAGCCAAATAATTTGAAACGAGCGTACTCCAATTAACCCCCTCATCAATTGAGTATTTAATATCAATTACAGGAATTCCGCCACTATTCCAACTAATGGTTTTGGTTGTCCCGATTTTATAACTTTCGCCTCCGTCCGGTGATACTAAATTTAAACGTAAGACTTTAAATGTATTATCGCTTCTATCTAAAATGGTTTGGTCAAGATTATCAACTACTCTAATCAGCGCTTGCGTACTTGGAATATCCGGTAAAACAAAAGAATTATATTGCCCTTCACTTGAAGCAATACTACCGTTAATATTTAGCCATGTAATTCCGTTATCATACGAATATTGTAACTGTACATTATCAACATTCCACGAAGTCCAACTAATAGGTAAGTTTTTACCAACCTGGTAAACTTCACTGCCGTTAGGATTGTTAACAATAATATGAGCAATACTAAAAGGATTATCACTAATATCTTTAACTACCGTATCGGCTGCATTACTCACTTTAACTAACAAATGTTCTCCCGGAACGTTTACATTTGGAATAGTCCATTCATATGTTTCAAGCGGAGCATCATAATTTGAAACAATATTAATCCAATCTGTACCGTTATTAGTAGAATAGTCTAAATTTACTTTAGAAACAGAATTAATATTTACCCAGGTTATGTTCTTTTTAGTTCCTACCTGATACCTTTCACCGCCGTTAGGAGACGTTAATAAAATACTACCTATTGCAAAAGTAGTATCACTTTGATCTCTAGTTGTTAATCCGGTTGGATTTGCAACATCAATAATTCTTATCCTACAATTTGCGGAACGAGCCTGAGGAACTGTCCAAAGATATGTAGACGGAGTAGCAGCCAAAGAATCTTTAATTAGTTGCCATGAAGTTCCACCGTTTGTAGTCAATTCAATTTTAACTTTTTGGACAGACGGATGTGCTTGCCAGCTTACAACTTGTTTGCTCCCTGCCACAAAGCTTTGTCCCCCGTTCGGCGAACTTAATTGTATTGTCCCGATCGAAAATTTCCCGTTGCTTATATCGGAAATATCCAAAGGAATATTATCTGCATCTTCAATTTTTATTAAAACACGGTTAGAAGGATTATTTGGAACAACCCAACTATAAAAAGCCGGTACAGAAGGAACTGTTGTTATAGGTAACCAATTTTGTAACGAATCGATAGAATATGAGAGTTTAACGTTAGTAACATTTGTAGAATTCCATCTAATATTTATCGTACTATCGGCTAAAAAGTACTCTTTGCCGTTAGGATAATCTAATTCTAAAGCTTTAATTGTAAATAAATTATCACTAATATCTGAAATTGCAGCATTATCCGCATCAGTAATTCTAATTAAAGCTTGAGTTGATGGCAAAAACGGAATGTTCCACTCGTAAACGCTATCCGAAGCCGGACGTGTGGTAATATAATTCCAACTTGCCCCGTTATCTGTCGAAACCTCTAGATTTACATTATTAACGTTGTTACTGAAACTCCATTGAATATTTTTCTTTCTTCCGACTTGTAAAATAATACCCGCAAGATTTGGATATTTTACCTTAACATTTGCTATTTTACACTTTCCGTCACTAATATCATATAAACTTGTATCTTCTGAGGCAGAAATTCGAATATCAAAATCACTTGAAATTGTATTAGGAATAATCCAATTATATAGTTTTGGAGCGGAAGAAATTCCCTGTACTATATTTGTCCAATTTCCGTTACCAACTCTATAAGCTAAATTAACATTTGCTATGTTTGTAACATTCCATGTAATATTTATAGCTTGCCCCGGTAAAAATCCTTCCCCGCCGTTCGGATATGTTAATGTCAATTCCGCAATAGAAAAATTATTATCACTCTGGTCTGTTAAAACAATAGGAGCGTAAGCATCAGAAATTCTAACTCTTGCATTATTATTTACAACATTTGGAACAGTCCAAGCAAATGTACCCGCTGCAGCTGGATACTCAAATCCTCCGGGAATAGTTATATACGTTATTCCTCCATCAAGCGAGTATTCTAACCGTACGCTTTGAACACTATTGCTATTAGTCCAACGAATTTGATAAATACCGTTTCCGATAAGTTTTTCTCCTCCGTTAGGTTTAACCAAATTTAAATATCCTATTTTAAAATACCCGTCGTTTGTTACACTATTTGAAGGGTTGTCAGTCGAAGTAATTCTTATTTGACAATATTGCCCCGACAAATTAGGGGGAGTTGTCCAATTAAAAGATCCTAAGCTTGCTTGAATAGGATTATTATTATTTATGGGTTGCCAATCGTTATCATTTTCAGTTTTATAGGCTAACCTAACATTCGAAATTGTTGATGAAGAAGACCAAGTAATATTAACAACCGTTCCGCTTCTAAAAACATCTCCGTTAATAGGAGACGTAATTTGTAAATTTGAAACAGTAAAACTACTACTAATAGAGTTTAGACCACCGCTATTTGTTTCGGCATCACTTATTCTAATTTTTACATTTGTTGAAGATAGAGTCGAGGGAATTGACCATGGATATGAACCTGACGCTGCATCATAATTCGAATTTATTAATACCCAATCCACTCCATTATTTATACTATATTCTAATCTTATTAACCTTATTCCGGTTGAAGTCCATGTAATGTTTTCTTGAGTACCTGCTTGATATACACCTCCGTTAGGTGCCGTTAAAGAAATATTCCCTATTGTAAAAGTTCCTTCAGAAACATTTTTATAATTAGAATTTGTTAAACTAGTAATTCTAATTTTTCCTTCATTTGTAGGAGTATTTGGTACAATATATGAATAACTCTGATCTGTACCGGGAATGTTAGAAGCTATTTCTGTCCAATTAGTACCGTTGTTTGTTGAAATTTCTAATTTTACGTTATCAGTTATATTAGTAGACCACTGTATATTAACAGAATTTCCAATTTTCCATCCTGTTGAATCATTAGGATTAGTAATAAAAAGTTTTGTTAATCTAAAAAAGTTATTGCTAATATCATAAATTTCAGAATCGTCAGCATCAGAAATTCTAACAAGTCCGGTTATAGTTCCTACGTTCGGAACTATCCAATTATACGAGTTGGGAGTTGCGCCATAATTGTTAATAACATTAATCCATGTAACGCCTGCATCTGTAGAATAATCGATATCAACATTCGTAATACTTAAACTATTCCATGTAATAGGGTGATTAGTGCCATTAAACCAATTTTCACCTCCGTTAGGTGAAGTTAAATTCAATCTAGCTATTCTAAAATAATTAGTTGTATAAGAAAAAGTTGGGTTGTTATAATTTTTTACTCTAACTTTATTAAAGCGAGACGGATTATCCGGTACAGTATAAGGATATTTTCCCGTAGAAGCATCGACTCGCTTAATAAGCGTAAAATTACCGTTATTAAAACTTATTTCAATATCAACAGAATCTATATCGCTACTAGCTACCCATTTAATTGTATCAACTCTTCCTGTCTGAAAAGAAATGGCAGCACTTGGAGCCGTAACAATAATTTTAGTTAGCGTTAATTTATTATCGCTAATATCAAATACCGAAGGATCTCCGTCTTCAGATACTCTAATTTTAAACTCCTGTGAAGGAGTAATATTTTCAGGAATATTCCACCAGTATTGTTGCCAACTAGCAGCATAACCCGTTGTAATTAAATTCCAATTAAGCCCGTTGTTAGTTGAATAGCTTATATCAACAAAAGCAACTTCGCTACTAACCCATTTTATAACTTGCTCAGTTCCGGCTTGCCAAACTTCTCCGCCGTTTGGACTTGTTAAAGTAATCGATTTTGCTTTAGGATCAAGTTTTTTATTTGATATATTATCAGCTAGAATATCACCATAATTAGTTAATATATTAGCTTGAAATTGAAGAATAAAAAAGATTGAAAATATAAAAAGAATTATTCGATTATTTTTCATAAGTATAATTACTCCTCGCTAACCTGCTAATAATTAATCCTAATTATCGGAGAAAAAACTAAATAGTTTTCAAACCTAAAAAACGGCAAACCACCACTTGGTTTTATAAGTGCTCTATAATATTTAAAATCAAAACCAATTGTATTACTAATCATTACTTGTGTTTTTAAACCGGCATAAAAATTTGATTCGACAAAATCATAATTTAATTGTAAGTAGATTTTATGTTGCAATAATCCGGCAAAATTTTCAATACCGGCTTCCCCGACTAACATTGTTCTAAATTTTGCACCTTCTTTGTCAACATCTACTAAAAGAATTTTTTGCGGATCTAAATAGTAGTTTGCAAAATCTACAATCGAAACTCCTAAGCCGACATTAAACATCCCCAAGTCCATTAGATTAGTTAAATTTTTATATTTTGCAATAAAATTAAAATAATTTCTATTTGAAAAAAATTGCGAAATATATTCAACATCATAATTCTTTGATTCATAAGTACTTAATGCAAATTTACCGTCTAAATGTAAATCTAATTTGTTAAGTTTTGGCCAAATTAGTTTTAAAGGATTTCCGTCAAAATGAATAAAAAAACTATTACCGCTACTAAACACTCTTCTACCGTATTCCCCCTCAGAAAAATTAAAACCGGGCCATCTTGCGTCAACACTCAAACCAAATTCAACATTATATGCGCTATTTGGTTGATTATTAATTAAGTAGTCAATATATCTTAACTTTAGTCCTATAATATAATGCGGGTCGTACCAACCGGGCAATAATGCATAATCATTCCCCCATTTTCCAAATGCAGAAATTAAAAATTTATTCTTATCATTTGTAGTCAAATTGAAAAATCTTAATTCAGGATTATGAATATTTAGATAAATATCAAATTTATATCCTTCTTTTGAGTCATAAAAGGACTTAGATAAATCGGTATGAGCATACATTCTTGATTTAAGATCTTCATAAACCTTTTGACCAAGAATTGATTTTATATAAATATTATCATTAAACTCATCAAAAAAATAAGTTTTTAAAGTATCTTCACCAAAAGTAGACTCTGTAAAAAATCTTAACAACTCAATTTCATCATCATAATATCTTTTTTTTAACTCAATAAATACAAAGCCGTCAAAAATATCGTTAATCATTGCTTTTAGCGTATCTGATGAAGGTTTTTTACCGTCAATTCGCAATGAGTTACTAACAACAAATCTATTAAAGATTTCTCGTACGAACATAGGATCTGTTAAAGTCCATGTTTGCTTTAAATCATTAAAGGCTATAGTATTATACTCTAAGTTTCTATAAATTTTTTCAATATATTGCAATTTTTCTTCAGTAGAAACCTGAGCAATTAAATTCGATACTATAAACACCAAAAAAAGTAAATATTTTTTCATAAGCACCGCTATAAGTTAAAAGCCATAACGATAATGAATTTGCATCATACCGCCCCCGTCATTTTCCCATTCTCTAATTTTTCTAAATAAAGGTCCGGATAGAAATATACCCCCAATTCTGAATAAATGTTCATCAAACTCAACAACCTTAAACCAAAGTTCCCCTTTTATCACATTATCATAATACCTAAAACCTAGATTAATAAGCTCAGAGTTTCTTGGGACAAAAGCCAAATTAAAACCAAAAATAGGAAGTATCTTATTATGCATCAAATTTTCGAAGTATTTTCTTTTATACTGTATAGCTTTAACTACATTATGCGAACCTAAACCAATATCCATTTTTAGTCTAAATTCTGCTTTTTCTGTTGCATTCCAATAAAATGAAAATACATAACGCCATTGCGTACTTGTAAAATAAGACCATGTACTATCTCTTTTACCAAATTTAACATAAGGTTCTGAATAATCATTAGAACCAAACGAAAAATATAAATTCATAAAAGGAGAATTATATAAACTACTTGTGGAAATATCAAACGCTACTCCACTATTTACATTTAATTTTGGTTTGTCGGTAAACACAAAAGGAAGTCTTGTTGCCGCTCCCGAAAAATCAACCCTAGTTCTCCCCATTAATTTAATGTCTAAGATTATATCTTTTTCAATATCTAGTTCTTTCTCGGAAAATGTTATTAATCCTCTAATACCGGCAGAAGCTGTCATATTTTCATACGGGACAACATTTAAAAAATCATCTCCGAAATTAATTTCGGCACCAAGCATATAATAAGGAAACTGAACTAACTTATGAGTAAAAGTAACATGATTTAAAGATGCACTTATTGAAAACTCGGTTTCTGTCTGAATAGGTTTCTCTCTTCCTCTTCTAACTACATTTGCAACTTTCTTTTTGGGATACTTATGTAAAGAATTCATATACATGTAACTTACTAGATCTTTATTATTCTCTCCTGAGTACCCCTTGCTTTTTCTTAAATTATCATCAACATTAATACCTAATAATTGTTTCGGTTCTTGCTCTTGTAATAATGCTACAACAATTCTATAAAGTTCATCATAAAATTTTCTATTCACTTTATCAAAATATAGTTCTTGCACGTCACTATATTTCAAGACCTTAACTGTATCATAGGTAGTACTTGTCTGCATATCGATAATAGCATCTTCATCCATAACTCCTCCGGATGAATTTACCGTATAAACATATAATAAAACAACAGAATCAATTTCTATGGTCTCTTTGATAAATACGATATTATAAAGATGCTTGTCATCAAAACTAAAAGTTCCTTTTCCAAAATCCGTAGGAATATTTTTTAAATAAGGTAATTCTTCCGGTGTCGGAGTAAAAGGAATGCTGTAAATATCTAAATACTTAGAATCCTTATCAAGTTTTTTCTCAACTTTTCTATAAACATCCCACAAATTTTGAGCAAAAATATTTGAACAAAAAAGGACTACAAACAGAACAAAGAGATGTTTTTTCATTGTAAGTATGATTTCATTAAATTAGTAATTGATTTTAATAATTGGTGAAAAAACAAGATATTTATCTGTTCTAAACGGGAACTTTGTTTGATTTACGCTGAAGCCGGAATAATAAGCAGCAGATAATCCAAATGTATCATCTAACATAAATGTAACATCAAAACCGAAATAGCCAAAACCCTCTGAACCATAACTAAATATCAATTTCGATTCATGTTGCAATAAACCGCCACGTTTCGTTAAACCAATATCTGCTTGAATAAAATGCGTAAATTTATCAAAGAAATCAGATTTTTCTAAATCAACTAATTTTGTTTTCTTCGGGTCAACTTCATAATGATAAACGGAATGTGTTGCAAGTCCTAAACCTGCCTCTAACATACCTAAATCAAAAACATTAGCTAAATCACGTTTTGTGAAATTTAACACAAAATAATCTCGCAATGAGTAAAATTGAGTTGTTTTCGAAAATCCAAATTGACTATTTTTATAATCTCCGAATGTGAGTTGCCCTTCTAAATTCATATATAGTTTTGGGAAAGAAGGGAATATATATTCAGATAAATTTCCGTTAACTTTGAAATAGATTGATTGACCGGACTTTAAAACATTGCCCTTCGGTAGATCACTAACAAATGGTTTACCTGCTTCTTTAGTTGTGCCAAGTGCAACTTTGTAAGTAAAATCTGCAGGATCTGCACTTAATACTTTGTAGTAAGTTAGTTGGAAACCTAAAGTATAATCAGGGGAAAACCAACCGGGTAAAAATATTCGTTTATTGCCCCAATTACCAATAAACGAAACTAGATACTTATTCCTTTGATTACTTGTTGTTGACCAAAACATAATTTCGGGATTTAATAAATTCATATTTAAATTAAAATAATATCCCGGTTTCACATCAAAAACTTCTTTTGTTACATCGGCAAAAAAGTATTGTTGTTTTTGAATTTTTTCATACAATCCATCTCCGATTATTACTTTTAGAGCGAAAGGGTCTTCAATCGGATCAAATAAAGCTTTTGGATTTTCGTTAAGAAGTTCATATGATGGAATGAAAGCAAAATACTCCAATTCATCATCATAAAACCTTTTTCTAACATCAATAACTATATCTCCGTCAAAAATTCCTTTAGATTTCTCTTTAATAATTACAGAAGAAGCCGGTTTTCCGCTAACTCTTAATTCATTATTAATTATAAAACGACTATAAACGTCACGAACAAAATCAGGATCATTAATAAACCATTTCTTTTTGAGATCGTCATAAGCTATAGTGTTATATTCTAAATTTATATAAACTTTTTTTAGCTCGGTAATTAAAGTGGAGTCCACCTCTTGAGCTTTAACAAAGTAAGAGCTAAAAAGCGTTAAAAATAATATGTAATAAACCTTTTTCATAGATAACTCCACTAATTAATACCTAAACGATAACGCAATTGAAACATTGCTCCCCCTTCGGTTTCCCATGCACGTTTTTGTCGAGCAAAAGGAGCTGTAACGTAATTAACTTCAAATCTAAATCTGTGAATAGAATATAAATCGACTAATTTAATCCATGCCCATATATTTGCATGATTATCAAAAAGTCTAAGACTAGCACCTAACAAAGGATCTTTGGGAACAAAATTATAATTGAAAACAACAACAGGCATAAATTTGTCTTGTATCAACTTAGCTCTTTTAAAATTGAGCTTTGTATCATATGTTGCCTCGTAAATATTATAAAAAGAAGCACCGATATCCATCCCAAATCTATGAACTAATTTTTCGCTAGAATTCCAAAAGAATGAAAATGTAAACTCAGCTTGTGTAGTAGTGTGATATGCAATATATCCCCCAACTATAGGGCGATAAGCATTAGGTTCTTTAAATTCATCTCCTGCGACAGATATATATAATTTCATTGTTGGCAAAGAAAAAGGTCTCGTCATTGTTAAATCCATACTTAAACCTGTACCAAAATTTAACAAAGGAGAATCTCCGGATGAAAACGGATTATTTTCCGCAATATATCTTCCGTCTAAAAATGAAGTCTTAGGCATTTTCACTTTTGCCATTAACAACGCATCAATATAATTGGATAAATATGGATTGGGATTTTCATCCATTCTAAATAATAGTTTGGCACCAAAACCGATGGTCATATTCTCCCAAGGAATCATATTCATTACTCTTTCACGAGTACTTAGCATTACACTAGCACCGCCGGTTTCACCAAAGGACATTATTTTATGCGAAAAACTAACATGAGAAAAACTGGCATCAATACTATATGTAAAATCATCTTCTTTTTTTGTTTGACGACCAAAAGTTTGTTTTTCTTCAACAATTTTTGGATACCACTGTGCAGCAGTATTAACGGTAACAAAATTATAAAAATCTTTGTTATCCCTGGATGACATTCCAATACTAGTCTTTATCTCTTTATCGGGTTGAATACCCAACAAAGTAGGCAACTTCGAATCGTTTTCTTCTTTCTCCTTAATATCACCATAAACTAAAGTTAGGAGAAATGAGTAGAGAGGAGGATGATTAAGCTTTAAATTATACATATCCAAAAAATTTAATACTCGACTAATATCCTCCTGTTGAGTTGCTGATAAGCCACTAATAAGCTCATCCCCTTCGCTTGAAGTAGTTTCAATTTTTGTTAAATAAAGCAGATATACTGAATCAATATCCAAACCATGCTTTAAATAAACTAAACGATATCTTATGTTTCCTCTATCAGAAAACGAAAAGGGTTCACGTCCGTCAACTCTTGGAAAGACATTCCTAAACGAAGGAATTGCTTGAAAATCTGGAGTAAAATCCAAATAATTTAAATTAAGGTAATTTTTATCTCTTCTTAATTTAGCGTCAATTCTTTTTTGGAACTCCTCCAAGGTTTGTGAAAAACCCAAATCGACAAGGCACAAGAGAATAATTAGGGAATAAATTAATCTATACATCTTCCTCTCTGCAATTTATTATTTTAGAATTATGAACTGATATGTTTCAGTCATTGTTTCTTTAAACTGTGTTTGAAAACTTACACGTAATTTTACTTCTTGCTGACCGCAATCAGGCAAACTATTAATATAATCTTGATTGATGTTAATCTGTACAAAAGAAAATGCACCTTTTGAAGGAACATCAGCAATATAATCTTTAACAAACTCCGGAGGATCTGAAGTAACATTTACGCTTTTTAATATTGGTAATGCTGTAACAAATGTTCCGACTTCTGACCTACTAAAATAACCATAAGGTAATCTAAATAACGCTGTATTATAAGCACTTACAACAAGTGGTTGTTGCTTACCGGATTTTACATCACCTTCGGTTGAAAGCAAAACTAAATTTTTAAATAAAGCTAGTTTTCGAACCGATGTAGTCCACACGGTACTTTCAACAGTTCCATCTTTTTTCTGATATTTAAATTCTTTACCGTTATATTTTCCGACAATTTTAAGTTTGGCACCTACCATATTCATATCAGATAACCATTTATCTAATGTTACTATTGGTCCGGCACCTTCCTCAAGAACTGCTCCGGAATTGTCATTAAAAATTGTATAAGAATACATATTAAAATCAGTATATTCAAGAGTCGCAAAGCTAAAAGTCTCTTTCTCGTTATATAAATATTCCGAACGTAAACTTAAAGGAGCAGCCAATATTGGATTTTTAACTTCGAGTCTGGAAACTCTTTCCCCTTTCTGAGGACCGGTTTCGCTAACTGCATCGATTTTTATCCTTACAAAATATGTTCCGGGTTCATCGAGGGTCTCATAGCAAGAAAATGTAACTAAAACGCTCCGTTTTCCTCTTAAAGCTTCCTGCATCTTAATCGGAGACGGATCTTGGTTTAATTCCTTTATCTGTCTAATAACTTGCATATCTGCATTTAGCAACTCTGCTTCGATTTTAACAGATTTAATATTAGTTAGAACAATTTCTTTATTACCGGGTACTTTAAATTTTTGCATTGTTACTACGTTTAATGTATCCGTAATTTTAGTTTGAGCAAAAATTTGAGCAGTAATAAAAATTAATAACAGTAGTTTAGTTTTCATCTTAGTTCCTCATCGTTAGAACCTAAATTCCGCAGCAGCTTTTTGAACACCGCCTAAAGCTTTAGCGTGTATTACAAATGATTCAAGTTTAGTCTTTACATTTAATTTGTTTTCTTCTAGCATCATTTTTTCAAATTCTGCAACTAATCCCGGAATAGCAGCCATATAGCTTGGTGCAACTCTTTGTACTTCGGCATAAACAGTAAAATCATAATCACCTTCGCGCTCAAAAGAGCCAACAAAAATTGCATTACCGGTTGAGTCTTTTTGTAAAATAAAGTTTCCGGGAATACTTTCGGTAGTTAACTTATCCGGAAATCCCGTTGGTCTAACTTTAGATTTGGGCGAAACTTCGACTGTATATATAACATTCTTTTTTTCAGCTTCTGATACCAGTCCGCTGGCTGTTATCATAACATTGAACTTATTATCCTTTTTAATTTCAAAATCGGTTGAATTGGCTACTTTTAACTGTACTTCATCTTTATATATAGTTTTAAGCATTTCCTTTCTAACGGCTTCTTGAGCTTCATCCAATTCATCCCTTTCCGTAATTACAATTAACAACTCGGTAATAAGAACAACATATAGAATAAAGTAAACCATGTTTTTTTTCATGGTAGTAAATCCTCATTTAATTTGCAAATTAATTTTTAATTGAATCTTTCATCATTTGTATTGCTTGCAAATTGGCAAGTTGTATTTTTTGTAATTTCTTGGATAATTCTTCAAATTTAGTTAAATAATTATCAATCGTTCTGATTTCTTCATCTGCCATAGTTTTTAATTGTTGCATTTCGTCTCTAAATTGTGGTACTTTTGAAGCCATAACAGTTGGTTCGGGTTTGCTTTCATGATGAGCTTCAGGTCCATGGCCGTGAGAATCTTCCGGTGTAAAAAATGTAACAATGGCTAAAATAAACAATAAGAAAAATTCTAAAAACAAAGCACCCATTACATAACTGGGATCAATTTTGCCGTCAGAACCAATTAAAAATCCCGGAACTACTGCAAGTTCGCCTGCTACTTTTCCTAGACCTCTTAAACCTACTACGATAATTAATACTGCGGCACCCATATACACAATGCCCATTACGTTATTTGAATAGTTAGGTATGAACTCATATACCATATACTTTCCAAAAGCAGTTTTTGGATTGTTTGCTTTTTTCTCAGACACGGTTTCCTCCGATTAAGTTTTAAATTATAAATTATGTGTTAGTTATTAAAATATAAATAAATATTCAAAATGCCAAGTAAAAATTTTATATTTTTATTGTGTTGTGAACTATATCACTCTTTTTTTTCAAACCACTTAAAAAAAACATCTAATGATTCTTTCAAGTTGGGATCAACATAATTGAAATTGATACCTCTTGGAGTAATTTCCCAAAACTCTTCATCATTTGTTTGAAATATTGTCTCTTTAATTTTTTGGATTCTGGATAGAGGTTCAACTTCCATATCATTATAAATTATTCTTGCAAAATTTATATCACCCTTCATTAAGTAATACCCTGCCAGCTTTGTCTGAGCTATTCGAACTCCTATTAAAGATTTTTCCTTTTGAGAATTTGCATCTCCAGCTTGATCAAGAGGCTCATCTAAAGATAAAAATTGCATTAATAGTTCAAGTTTATTATGAACATTTTTTTCGTAAGCAACCTGATTTATTCTACATAAATCATGCGCTGCGGTTTCTAAAATAAAAAGTACCGAATATTTATTGGCTTCTTGTCCGTAAAACTTAAAATAAAACGATATTTTTTCAACTTCTTTCGGAAATTTATCTAATAAGTATTCTGCAATCATTCTATATTGTTCAAAAGCATTAAAAGCAGAACGTGGGTCTCGAGCAGTTATTGCATACCTTAAATAAGAATTGAAATATTGAAAGACTGTATTTAATGAATTAATATCATTATTCTTTACAAAAATTTCTGCTAATAATTTTGAATAAACTAATACCCCGCTTGCAACATCACGAAGAGTTAATTTAGAGTTGTTATAAATTAACTCGTAAAGTCTGAATACTTTCCTCTCTAAATAAGTATGTTTTTCTTCGATTTTTTTCATTACAAATTCAGAATAATTCGAAAAATCCGGATCGAGGTATTCGTTCCCTGTTAATTCAAACCATTCTTTCGGCATTTTTTCTTTCTTTGAATTGTATTCTTCTAAAATATCTTTAAGAACACTAAGACACAATAACGGAACGGCTCTATCTCCTTGATAAACTGAGTTTAAAGCTATATCGCCTATAAAATTAATATTGGCATTAATTTTCTCTTTTAAATCAGTAGTGTATTCAAAACGATTCTTGCTAATGTCATCAAGTAAATTTATAGTTTTGTGTTTTACATAATTTAAAAAGTTGCCCGGTCGTAAAAAGTTAAAAACATAACTAAAATGAGGTATTACCATTAATAAACTTAAGGAAATAAGAAATAATGAGACGGCAATACTAAAAAGTGGTATAAATTCTTCGGATAATGTGTTAATTACTAAGACAGTATTAGTACCGGTAATAACAAACAAAGCAATTAAGGCTATATTCACCTTATTGCTTATAAACAATTCCATTATATTTGATGAATATTTGTTTGCAGCCAATTGTACTACAATGGCAATAGCCGTAATTTCAATACCAAGTATTGCCGTTACCACTTCACCTAAACCGCTTAATGTGTTAGCTAATACATTTACATCTTCACTAAAAATATGGTGCAAAAATACTTTTTTGTCACCAATCAAATGGATATCTATAAGTCTATTGATAAAAAATATGAGTAAGCTTAGAAGAAGTAATTTGAAAAAAGGAATAGCAAAATAAACAAAAACGTTTTTCCATTCTTGTTTAAGTTCGAATACCTTTTCCTTGCTATTTCTCATTATCAAATACCGATTAATTCTATTGACTAATTAATGGAAATAATATTAAAAAGTCAATTTATTTTTCAGTGAAATCTTTTTATTTTTGGTTTAAAATAAAAAAAGCAACTGTCGGTATCAGTTGCTTAAAGTTACGTGGGCAGAGACGGAATCGAACCGCCGACACAAGGATTTTCAGTCCTTTGCTCTACCGACTGAGCTATCTGCCCTTAAAAACGTCTCCAAAATTAATAAATTTTTATTAATAATGCAAACGTTTTTTTGTATTTTTAATATTTTTTTTTACATTACTAAAGCCATAACAGCTTTCTGTACATGTAATCTATTTTCTGCTTCATCAAATATTATAGAATTAGGAGAATCAGCAACTTCGTTTACTACTTCATCCCCTCTATGTGCGGGTAAACAATGCATAAATAAATAATCTGATTTAGCATACTTCACTAATTCCGGATTTACTTGATAGCGGATAAATTTTTTCTTTCTTTCTTCCGCTTCTTTTTCTTGCCCCATGCTAGCCCAAACATCAGTGTAAACCACATCTGCATCTTTTACTGCCTCTATAGGATCTTCGGTTATAACAACTTTGCTTCCCATATAGTCAGCATTTTTAAGAGCATTCTTCACAATTTGTTCATCAGGTTTATATCCGCTCGGAGATGATATAAAAACATCCATCCCTACTTTAGAACATCCATGTAGAATACTATGCGCCATATTATTACCATCTCCGATATAAGCAAATTTTAAGCCTTTTAATACTCTTTTTTTCTCCAAAATCGTAAATAGATCTGTTAAAACTTGGCACGGATGTAATAGATCAGTTAACCCGTTTATTACAGGAATGCTCGCATATCTTGCCAATTCTTCAACATCAGAGTGTGCAAATGTTCTAATCATTATACCGCTTAAATATCTTGATAATACTTTTGCAGTATCTGCAACAGATTCACTTTTTCCTAGTTGTAAATCATTAGGACCGAAATACATACCTATGCCGCCCAACTGATAAATTCCGGTTTCAAATGAAATTCTGGTTCTGGTTGAAGGTTTAGTAAAAATCATTCCTAATGTTTTTCCTTCAAGAACTCGATGAGGACGTCCGATATAAAGATCTTCTTTTAATGTTTTAGCAACATCAAATATTTGATAAATTTCTTCGACTGTCAAATCATTTATTGATATAAGGTCTTTACCTTTCATATTAATAGCCATATTAACTCCAATTTTAATTCTAATTCATATTTTGTATTATATGGGTACCAGAGTCTTTTTCTCTAAGTTGTTTTGACTCTGTAATTATTGTTTCTTTTCCGCCGTTCTCAACAAAATCAATAGCTGCCAAAATTTTTGGTCCCATACTTCCGCCGGCAAAATGTCCTTGATTATAATACTCTTTCGCTTCATCTAAAGTACCACGCTCCAATCTTTGTTGATCTTTTGTGTTAAAATTGATATATGCATAAGGTACATCAGTTAGTATAAAAAAGGCATCTGCTCCTATCTCACGAGCCAAAAGTGCACTTGCAAGGTCTTTATCAATAACAGCTTCAACTCCCTGCATTTTTTTTTCTGCATCACGATAAACGGGAACACCTCCGCCACCTACGGCAATTACGATATTTCCTTTTTGTGCTAAATTTTTAACTACCTTTTTATTAAGAATATCTAAGGGTTTAGGTGAAGGAACAACTCTTCTCCATCCTCTTTTCCTAGGATCTTCTTTAAAAACAAACCCGTTTGCTTTAGCTAATAAATCAGCTTCTTCTTTTAAATAGAATGCGCCGACCGGTTTAGTGGGATCCTTAAATGCTTTATCATTTATATCAACCAAAACTTGAGTTACTAAGGTAACAACATTTTTTTTTAGCTTATACTCAGATACAATATTTTGCATCTGCCTCTCAATCATATAACCGATTCCACCCTGGGAATCGGCTACACATATATCTAATGGCATCTTCGGAATTTTATAATTATTATAACCGGCTTCGTTCCTTAACAAAATATTTCCGACCTGCGGTCCGTTACCATGAGTAATAATTATATTATATCCGTCTTCAATTAAACCAAGTAAGTTTAAACATGTATCATAAGTATTTTTTTCTTGCTGTTGAATTGTACCTACTTCATCACCGCGTAATAGTGCATTTCCGCCAAAAGCGACAACAGCTAATTTTTTCATAAAATTCCTTTAGCTTTTAATACACTTTCTAAAGTATCATTTCCGATTTCTTGTAATTCATACATTACTCTCGTCGAAGGTTTATTAATATTTAGAATTCGACCTAAGTCAATCGGTGTACCAATAACTACGCTCTCACAATCAGTTCTATTTATAGTTTCTTCTAAATCTTTCATTTGTTGTTCGCCATAACCCATAGCAGGTAATAATATTCCTATATTAGGATATTTTTCGAAAGTTTCGGTGATCGATTTAACAGTAAAAGGTCTCGGATCAACCATTTCGCTGGCACCTAATTTTTGAGCAGCAACTACACCGGCTCCAAATTTCATTTCTCCGTGTGTTAAAGTCGGACCATCTTCTACAACTAAAACTTTTTTGCCTCTAATTATTTCCGGCTTGTCTACCATTATCGGAGAGGCAGCTTCAATAATTACGGCATTGGGATTAACTTTTTGGATATTTTGTCTAACTTGTAATATATTCTCTGGTGAAGCTGAATCTATTTTATTAATTACAGCTGCGTCAGCTAACCTTAAAGAAGTATTTCCGGGATAGTATGTCATTTCGTGACCCGGTCTATGTGGATCAACTACTGTAAATATTACATCACTCTTATAGAAAGGCATATCATTATTTCCGCCGTCCCATAATATTATATCGGCTTCTTTTTCAGCTTCTCTTAAAATTGCTTCGTAATCAACACCGGCATATATAACACCACCTAATGCTATATGTGGTTCGTATTCTTCAATTTCTTCAATCGTACAGTCATGTAATTTTAAATCTTCTAAAGTCCCAAAACGTTGCACTTTTTGTTTTACTAGGTCGCCATAAGGCATAGGATGGCGAATTGCAACAACTTTTTTACCTGCTGCGGTTAATAATTTTACTAATTTACGAGAAGTTTGTGATTTTCCGCAACCGGTTCTAACTGCTAATACAGCAATAACTGGTTTTGTACTTTTAACCATAGTTTCTTCACCGCCTAATAATCTAAAAGAGATTCCGGCAGCATTAACTATCGATGCTTTTGTCATTACATAATTAAAAGGTACATCGGAATATGAAAAAACAACTTCATCAACTTTTAATTCTTTTATCAGTTCTTCTAATTTGCATTCTTCATAAATTTTTATTCCGTCCGGATATAATTTCCCTGCAAGCTCTGCAGGATAAACACGCCCGTCAATATTCGGAATTTGCGTAGCCGTAAAAGCAACTACATTATAATCTTCGTTATCACGAAAATATACATTAAAGTTATGAAAATCTCTACCAGCCGCGCCCATAATTAATACATTCTTTTTTGTCATGATGTTTTTCCTCTTGTTATTCAACTGTTACACTTTTTGCTAAATTTCTAGGTTGGTCAACGTTTAATCCTTTTTTTACTGCTATGTGATAAGCTAATAGCTGTAAAGGAATTGAGCTTAAGATTGGCATCAACATTCTTACGGTATTTGGTATTTTAATCGAATAATCGACTAATTTATCAATTTCATTGTCCCCTTCGTTAGCAATAGCAATAATTTTTCCGTTTCTTGCTTTAACTTCTTGAATATTGCTAATTACTTTATCGTAAACAGAATCATTGGGAGCAATAAAAATTGCCGGCATGTTTTCATCAATTAGCGCAATTGGTCCATGTTTCATTTCTGCAGCAGGATAACCTTCTGCATGAATATATGAAATCTCTTTAAGTTTTAATGCTCCTTCCAAAGCAACAGGAAAGTTATAACCACGTCCCAAATACAAAAAGTTTTTAGAATTCACAAACTCTTCGGCAATTTTAGCTATTAAGTTGTTCATCTCCAAAATTCTTTTAATTTTTTCGGGAAGTTGTTGAATTTCCGAAATTAGGTTTTTACCGTCAACTAAACTCATGCTTTTTTTTCGTGCAATAAGCAAAGTAATTAACGAAAAAACAACCAATTGTGATGTAAATGCTTTTGTGGAAGCAACACCGATTTCAGGACCGGCATGA
This sequence comes from Bacteroidota bacterium, assembly GCA_023447335.1. Classification (GTDB taxonomy): domain Bacteria; phylum Bacteroidota; class Ignavibacteria; order Ignavibacteriales; family Melioribacteraceae; genus JAEXOD01. The sequence goes on along the minus strand of JAEXOD010000177.1, from coordinate 24,497 downwards.
ATATAAACACCGGCGTCACTAGCTCTTGCAATAGAACTACCGACTGCATTACAAATACCTAAAACAAGTCCGCCTCGTCTTTTCGCTTCAACCAATGCGGCAAGTGTATCGGCTGTCTCTCCGCTTTGAGAGATAAAAAATAGTGTATCATCTTTTGTAACAATAGGATTTCTATATCTAAATTCCGATGCATACTCAACTTCGACAGGAATACCGGTAAATTGTTCTAACATGTATTCCCCAACTAAGCCGGCATGCCATGATGTACCGCAGGCACAAATAATTATTCTTCTACTATTTGCAATTCGATCCTCAAAGCCTTCTAAACCGCCTAATTTCGCCATCCCTTCTTCGGGTACTAATCTACCTCTCATCGAGTTGGCAATAGATTCAGGCTGTTCCATAATTTCTTTGAGCATAAAATGTGGATATCCGCCTTTGCTAATTTCTTCAAGCTTCATCTTAACTTCAATAATATCTTTAACAATATCATCATCGGTTACTGTTTTGGCATTGAATTTATCCGAATATATTTCGACTATTTCATTATCCTCTAAGTAAACAACTTGACTTGTATGAGATATTAATGCGTTAACATCACTTGCTAAAAAGTTTTCTCCGTTACCAAATCCTATAACTAGTGGGGAGCCTTTTTTAGCTGCAATTATCTTGTTGGGTTCGTTTGAATAAACTACGGCTATTCCATATGTTCCTTCTACTTCGTTTAATGCATATCGAACCGCTTGAAATATTTGATATCCTTGCTTTAAGTAGTCATCTATTAAATGAGCCAATACTTCGGTATCGGTTTCAGATACAAAATTGTAACCCTTTAACTTCAAACCTGTTTTTAATGTAGAATAATTTTCTATTATTCCATTATGGATTACAAATAAAGTTTTGTCTTCGTTAAAATGAGGATGAGCATTTACCACATTAGGAATACCGTGAGTTGCCCAACGTGTATGTCCAATACCTATATTGGCTTCAACTTGTTCTTCTTCAACAATTTTTTCCAATAAAGATACTTTACCTTTACTTTTATAGATTCTGCCTTTTCCGTCTGAAATTACTCCGATTCCGGCTGAATCATATCCTCTATATTCTAATCGTTTTAATCCTTCTATTAAAATCGGCACACAATTTTTACTGCCAATGTATCCTACAATACCGCACATAGTTTTACCTTATTATAATTTTAAAATAAATTATTGCTATCAGCTAAGTAAAGCTAATGATCCGGGCAGTGCCTTAGTAATAAAAGATTAAGCTTTTGATAATAGAATTTATTAACTTTTATTTTATGTTTCATTTCAATTTTACTATTTTCTTTGTTTCTGTTTTGGTTACGCCGTTTTCGGTAATAATTATCTTATAAAAATATACACCATTACCAATTTCATCCCCGTCCTCATCTTTTCCATTCCAATAAAACTTATTAAATCCAAATTTAAGTGGTTCTGTTGGAATTTCCAAATTTTTTATCAATCTTCCTGCAATTGTATATATTTTTATTTTAATTTCTTCCGGTTTTTGTGTACCGGTCATATTAAACGTAAAGTAAGTTCCCTCAGTAAAAGGATTTGGATAATTATAAATTTCTTTTAATTCATTTTTATTACTTACAACAAACCATATTTTATAGGCAGTTGTATCAAAATAATTTAAGGATGCATCCCTTGCTAATACTTCCAGATAGTGATTACCGTCTTTTAAAGTAGGATTCCAAGTTAAATAAGCTGTAGAATTTGGATAAGGAGTATATGAAAATCGTAAACTATCCTTATTAACTTGTACATTGTTATGATAAACATAAAAGAAAGTAGAATCTAAAGGTAGCGGACTGTTATCCTTAAGAGTTATTAAAACTGTAGGCTTGGCACTAATTATATCTCCGCTAATAATCTCTTCACCATCAAATTTTATATCAAATGTAGGATTTAACGAATCTCTACTTACAAAAAATGAATTGTTGCCGATATTATTAAAAGTATACATTTCTTTACCTAACACATTACTTTCAACTTTTATTTTATTATTAAATAAAAGCGGAGAAGTATTTAATGTATATTTCAATTTGGCTGTTGAATCTGCAGGAACTTTTATCTTAGCTATGTAAAAAGGGTTGCCGTTATCATTTAACCTAAAACTAAATTTCACACTATCGGCATCAGATGAACCTAAGTTCTTTGCCTCAAACTGCATTTCAATCGGAAAACCTTGCATCAAAGTATCAGGATTAAACGTGATTGATGAATTAGATACTTGAATTTCAGGCAATCCCTCGTAATAAAATTTAACTGATTTTATTTGCAAAGGATTAGTAACTGATTGGGATGTATCACTAAAAAAGAACTGATACCTTAAAGATTTAAATTTATTTGCATCTAAAGTATCAATAAAAATAGTGTTTTCTATTGAGTCGGCTATAGTTTGCCAAGTGTTCGAAACAGTTTCAAAACCTTCCAAATTAACATAATATGAACCATTTGATCCTTCAGAATTTACATTATATTCGGCTTTTTTCCATTTTTTTACGTTGCTAACTTCCGGTGATGTTGCACTACCATAAGTTTGGTAATAAGTACCCGCAAATTTACTAAATTTTGGAATTTTTGTATAATGATACACAGAACCATAAACTAGATCATTAATATGATCATAAGTCCAACTAAAATAACCTTGTACCGGAACGTAAGGCAACCAATCAATATCTTCAAATTCACTTGTTTCTACATTAAGTCTACGCATAAACCCATTGTAATTCTTTTCATAGGGGTAAATATATCCGGGAGCCGCAAAAAAATCGGTAAATGTTGAATATGAAGTTCCCGTAAAGTATTTATCATCTCCTACTTTATTAAATCCGTTTTCCGGATCTAGGATTCTCAAAACATATTTATCTTGACCGGTTGTGTCTTTTAATGTTAAGTTATAAACATATCTTCCGTCCGTTTTAACATAGAAAGCCCCTTTTATAACTCGACAGGCAAACACGTCTAATAAACCACTGGGAATATGAACACTATCCACAATTCCTGTTATCGGGTCAATTTTTTTCAGTTGATAAGGATCCATATTGGCAGCAACATATATATAACCATTATAAAAGAACATCGTATTCCAAATTCTTAAAGTATCGCAAGGAACGTAACCATAAAACTTTCCTTTTTCTGTTGCGTTTTCACCTGTTCCGAATTTATAAATCTTAGATGGACCTCCATAATATGATATGTGAGATACATATAAATAAGATCCGTCTGTAGTAAATGCCGAATAGCTTTGCAACCCGTCAACAGAATCAGGGAAAATATCCTCGATAAACTTACTATTTGAAGGTCGAGGGGGTAGTTTTTTAAGATTTAATTCTAATGATCTATTTGTCTCATTATAATTTAGATTACTAGTTTTAAATAATTGAAGTTGCTTATCTATAAACTGACTTGTTCCTGATATCGAACTGTCAGAAATAATTAATGTACTTAGATTAGACCAATAAGGTACTTGATCTAAATCTTTTACTCTTGATCTCCAAAAATAAATACCCTTATTAAGTGATACATTACTCTTCCACTCAACTATTCCCTTATTCCCAAAGAGTTCAGGAGATTTTACTAATGGATTTATGAAATTTTTGCTACTATCAATTTCTATAAAATAACTATAATTTTTATTAAGGTAAATACCGGGATCTGCAATAATAAATTTCGGGTTCTTTTCATTTGTGACATGACCATTTTCAGGTGAAATTATATTGGTCTCCTTAACATTATAAACAGCTATGGATTTTTCTGCAATATTATCATTTAGATCTTCTTCCGGAATAGTGTTAATTTTATTAATTTCTACCTTAAGTGAATACAATCCGGCTTTTTTAGGAACCCAATTAAAATATACTGAGTCATTTTCACCAAAACTATTTACATACTTTTCAGATAAACTATATGAAGTATCTGCAGAACTAACGAATAGTTTCACCGAAACCGAATCATCGGTAAAAGTTGTTCCGATATTTAATATATTAATTTTAACTATTACATTTTCGTCAATTAAAGGAGCTTCAGGAATCATCGAGATATTTTCGGTCGTAATCTTAAAATCCGGTTTACGTACAAAAGCTAAATTTATTGCAGGGTCTCCTAGTAACGTAAGTAATGAAACATGATCTGCCTCTAAGCTTGTCATTCCGTTTATATAATTGTTTTTTGCGTTACGAATCGCATCTCCGATTACAAAATTATTATTCGAAAAAATTTCATGATACAATTTAGTATTTAAAGCTTTTCCCTGCGGCCAAAATGTTACACCTGTATGTCCCCAAAATCCGATAGCTCCTTTATTTGGGACTTTTATAAACTGTTCTCCAAAAACATCCTGATTATCAAAATGGGCAGTATAGCAAGTAATACTTGTTATAAAAGGCATCTTGCCCCCGTTCGTAAGCTGATATATATGGTCATTCAAGAAAAACAAATCCCATTGATATCCTCCTCCGTGACCAAAAAAGTTTGTTATAACTCCTCCGTTATTAAAACCCTCCTTCATTTCTTGAGTGCCGCCATAAAATTGTTGGTATTGAGGAATATTCGGAAATGAGTAAACTCGATAGGTCGAATAACCATGAGGAACAATAAAATTATCATTTAAGAGAGTATTTTCATCATTAAATTTAAAATAATTTTCATCATTTGCATTTTGACCGGCACTATATAAATTTACCCTTTGCCTCCATAATTTCTCAGAGTCAGAAGGATAAGCAATTATTTTATCAACTAAAATATTTGCCTCTTCTAAAGTTTCACACGATAATCTTCCGATTGAAATATCGGGCATTACGTCAACTCCGGCTATTGCCACAAACATATTATCGGCAGCTGCTTGTCCGTACCTAAAAGACTGATAAGGAATCGATGGGATATAGTTTTCCCTGCTCTCCTGCCTTATTTTCCTATAATCATGACTCATATCCCCCATTAAAACAACATAACCGGGTGCCGGACTTTCCCAATTCTCAAATACATGTTGAATAAAATTACGAATTGCATAAGGATCTAGTAAACCGTTACTAAATTCGTTATATATATCTAATACATTAACTACTTTAGTTCTAGCTGTAGTATACCCGGTCAAATTTCCGGCTCTAAAATTTGCCAATCTGTTTGCAGCTTCAGTAAATTTGGGATGTGTAATAATTAAATAATCTACTCCCTGATTAACATTACTTAAATTAGAATTAATATTTTTAACAATACTATCCGGCTGCAGAAACGAAGTTAAGGAAACACAGAAATATTCTGTAGGAATATAAACTTGGTCAACAAACTCAACATTATCCCATTGATTATGTGTTACGTCAGCATTTCTAATAATTTCTCCGCGAGACGGAATGTAAACAAGCATTGTATCCGCCGTCCATTTATAGACCACAAATTTTGTTTTTCCGAAAGTGCTTGGAGGAGAAGAAAAAATGAAATTATCTCCAAACGCAGAATTATTTTGCCAATATTCTAACTCAAACCAATTAACTCTTATTTCATCTTGCTCAAATTCGCCTTTTGCAACAACTTGAAAAGTGTTAGACGGAAAAATTCCGATTTCACCAATTTTTATTGTTTTTTCAAAATATGCTTCTTGCTGCCCACTCCATATTTTATTCCCGATCGGTTGACTAGTTAATGAAATATCTGCCTGGTGTTGCCCGACACTAACGCCGTGTAATCCGACCTTTACGTTCATGAATATTGAGTCTGCGCATAAATAGATAGGGCTAGGGAAAGTATAAAAAAATGCATCATAAATATCTCCCCCTTTACCTGAAGCTCTTCCCCATTGCCAATAATCTCTATTACTATTTTCTGCATATCCAAAATTTTCGTATAAAGAGTCCCTCTCATAATGTAACACTTTCTTATTTGTTGTATATGTCTTACCCCAAACAAGTGGCTTTCCGTCAATATTTTTATAACTCAAACCTACACTATCTGCCTGATAAGAAAACCAATAGACATTATTTCTATTATAAATATTTAATTTTGAATAAGGGGTCGGAGTCGGAGGAAATCCACAAAATTGAAAATAACTACCGTTAGTAAACATAGAGTCTTTATCGGTGTAAATATCAATCGGTATTTTTACACCATTACAATATAACTCCATTTCAGTAGACTTAATTATTTTATCTTCCGATAATCCTGCTGCAATTAAATCACTGTAATTTACTCTATAAACTCCTTTTTCTGATAAATATATTTTGAAATACTCTTTTTGCGGATTATACCAATTGTTATTAATTGGTCCATCTTTTAATTGTTTTAGTTTTCCGCTCCATTTTTTTGCAGTTTCATAGTTTACGACTGAAGTTTTTAGAAAATCATCGTTTATCTTATCTTCAATAAATTCAAAACTCTCAGTATCAGAAATATTGTAATAAACTGTAAACCTAATAGTTTTATTATAAGTTAATTCTCTTTTAACAGGATTAAACTTAATTGGAGCGAGATGGATATTCATAATTCGAGAATATCTTGATATATAATCGGCTGATATTTTAACATCATTAGCCGGGTAATTTGCATTTTCAGAATATATCTTTTTATTGAAATCCGTAATGCTAATTATATTTCCGTACTCATCATAACTTGGGACAGGAAATAAAAATTTATCTTTAATAATCTCAGATTCAATTTTCTTTATTTCCACTCTCGGTTGTGAAGATAAAGGGATACCGAACGATAAGAACATTTCCGGAATTAAAGGTTCACCTTCGATTCTGTTATATTGGGTCTTACCGATAATTCTGGTAAACTTGACAGAGCCAATGGTTGTATCAGAATAAGAAAAATTAGTGAAATTTACTTCCAAAGTTATTGAGTAATCATTATATTCAATAACCTTATAGCTTTGAGCAAAGCCTATTCCCAACAATATAAAATAACATATAAAGATATATCTTATCATTTTGAACCGATATTGTTTATTAATTAATTACCCAACTTATGTATCAAAAACATTTAATGCAAGTCAAAAAATAGAATCTTAAAATAAATTATAATTCAAATTAAAAATAAAAATCTTATTATTTAATGATTTTCCGACAGAATTTTCTTTTTCAAACGATAAGAGTACATCAAAATTTACAAAATACGATAAATAGTATTTTGCGGCAAAATTAATTCGATCTATTGAAGTCAACTTCCCGTCAAGAATTTTTGGTGACTTACTGCTTAATATTAATGTTGTACTTAAATTATAAGATCCGCCATGATTAAATAAAAGATTTCCGTCTTTATCATATTCATTTTCACCATGTCTAATATTATCATACCGAGCACTTAAAAGAAAATTAGAATTAACAAACCATTTTAATTCCATAGTTAAAGCAATAGAATTCGGTTTTAAGTAAGATCCTAGAGGAAATCCATTATTTGTATAAGAAAGTGATTCATTTATTTCAGGATGTGAATAAGTAAAAGGGCGTATTTGAGCGTAATCCAATGTTAGTAGTAGATTTTTTGGCAAATATGGATAAGTAATATTTGTTACTATTTGCCAAGCTATTCTATTGTTGGGTGTATTCCAATTTCCGTTAAGCCATAGATCAAAATTAATATCATCAAATGTTAAAGTCGATTGCACCTGAAGACCATTAGTTATTAACCAGCTAAAATCTAAGTTTAAGAACGAATTATCTAAATCATTTTGTGAACGCTGAGCAGATTCCCACAATAAAAACGGATTTATATAAGCTAACTCAATAGGTCTATTAGCATATAAAATAATTTGGGATATTCCTAATCTAATATTATCATTCGGTTGATAACCAATTCTATTAGCTGCGATATACTTAGAATTCTTTCTTCTAACATCCCCGACTAAAGAGTCAATATATACCGAAGTACGTGGTGTTACTAACCATCCGTGTAAAAATGTATATCTAAATTTTTTATAACTAAAATCAACTTTAAGAAAATCCATGTTCTGTCCAAAATTTCCCAAAACTAACGGATTTGTTTTACTTAATCCCCAAATTATTTCATTCCTGCCTGCAAAAACACTTAAATGATCAGATTCATAATTAAAATATCCTCTTGTTCCGTCAAAGTAATCTAATTTTGTGTGATTAAAAGTAAAACTTTGAGATACTCGTTTATCATAGCTAGCCGTAGACCTTTCTCCCGCTACATATCCGTTATTAGCTTCTAATACAGCCGTTATATTTTCGCCGTAATTTAATTTAATTAATCCCCCATATGTAATTAAAGCAGCATTACTAGAATTTATGTTAATATTCTTAAAAGAAAAAATAGGATTTGCTGACAAAGATAATATAGAATCCGAATACTGAAGAACGTTTGTTTCGCATTTAGCAATAAATGATTCAGATATTATTCCTAAACTATCTAGAAAATAACCTTTATTTTTATTGTCAATAAATGAATAATTAAGGTTAGACGAAAAATCATCAACCTTTTCTAACTGTTTTATAATTCCGTTTATCTTTTTTTGTGACAAAGGAATAATAATATTATCATATTTTTTTAACGTACCTAATACATTACTATATTGTAAATAATCATATATTAAGTGATTTGAATTTATAAATTGTGTTTGAGAGAAGATTGTAGTGCAAATGAAAAGGAATATAATAGAATATTTTTTCATATAATATTTATATGTTTCCCTCGTTAGTTATTACAACAAACGGAGTTTTTAGAAGCACAATTAAATCGCTCCAAAATGACGCTTTCGAGTAATATTCAATTTCCATAGTGACTCTTTGGTTAGGAGTTAATAACTGTCTTCCGTTAATTTGTGAAAATCCGGTTATTCCGGGTTTGAACATAAGAACTTTCTTTTCAAAATCATCATATTTTGAGGCAATTGACATGATTTCCGGACGTGGACCAATAACACTCATATCCCCTAAAAGCACATTTAGAAATTGTGGTATTTCATCAATACTTAACCTTCTAAATAATTTACCTGTTTTTGTTAATCTAGGATCATCAACTTGTGTTAATTCAGGTCCGTAATTGACTGCATTATTAATCATACCTCTTAACTTATACATTTTAAAGGGTTTACAATCTTTGCCCATCCTTTCTTGCACAAAGATTGCAGGACCTTCAGATTCTAATCTTATAGCAGCCATACATATAAGCATTAAAGGGGACGTCACAATCAGAACAATTAAACTAATTACAATATCAGTAAAACGTTTAATAAAACTACCTTGTTTACCCATAAAGAAATTTATTTCTTGAATGTTTTAGTTATATCAAATATAACGCTAATAACTTTATCAATATCATTTTCAGTCATACCCGGATAGAGAGGAATGGAAATTAAACGATGAAAGGCATCTTCTGCAACAGGATAATTCTTTGATTCAAGGCTAAAAGTATCGCGGTAGTATCTGTGGTGATGAACCGGGATAAAGTGAACTCCGGTGCCAACCCCTCGTTCTCGCATTTCTTCAATAAACTGATTACGACTGATTGTTAAAAGTTCATGCTGAATTCTAATAGGATATAAGTGCAAAGCAGAAACCCTATCCTCTTTAATTGTTAGAGGTCTTATAAACTCATCATTTCCGAAAGCATCATCATATACTTTAGCAATTTTTGCTCTCTCTTCTCTCATCCAATTAACTTTTTTAAGTTGGGCTAAACCCAAAGATGCTTGAATATCGGTAAAATTATACTTATAACCTGGTGCTACAACTTCATACGACCATGAACATGCTTCGGTATATCTTTTCCATGCATTTTTATCCATACCATGCATACGCATAAGTTTTGTTCTCTCTGCAATTTCATCATTTTCGGTGCAAAGCATACCACCTTCACCGGTAGCCAATGTTTTTGTTGCATAAAAGCTAAAACAAGTAATATCGCTTACGGTACCTATTTTTTTCCCCTTATATTCTGCAGGTAAAGCATGAGCAGCATCTTCAACAACTTTTAAATTGTGAACTTTTGCAATTTCATTAATCTCATCCATGTCACAGGGCTGACCGGCATAATGTACAGGTATAATAACTTTTGTTTTAGGTGTGATTGCTTTTTCAATCTCAGCTAGAGAAATATTTAAAGTAAGCGGATCAACATCAACTATTACAGGTTTAGCTCCGAAATAACATACAATTTCAGCCGTTGCCGGAAAAGTCATTGTCGGGACAATCACTTCGTCTCCTGCTTTTAAATTTAATGCTTCTAATGCAAGATGACCTGCTGCAGTCCAGCTATTCACTGCAACAGAATTTTTACAGCCAATAAGACTACTAAAATCTTCCTCAAATTTTATTACCTTTGGTCCCATGCTCAACCAACCGGATTTAATCGTGTCAACTACTTCATCAATCTCTTCGTTAGTTATGTACGGTCGATGAAACTGTAAAAATTCTTCGTTCATATATGGGCAAATTTTTATTTAAAAAATATGTATAAATTTTATAATAATTTGTACTTTAAATCACAAATATAAATATAATATTTAAAATACTAAACTTATTTTAAAAAATAAAATGAAAATTATTCCAGTTTTCTAATCTTGATAAATGACTCCATAAAACCTAATCCATAACTAAAATGTAATATCATAACAGAAAACGTAAAATATATCGGTATTTTAATTCCTTTATTTATAAATTTCATAGAATAACCAAATATTGTTGAGATATACAAAAGCGCCGGAATTCCAAATAATAATAAATTTTTTGTAAAAATTGATGTGAAAAACAATAAAATAAACGTAGTTACAAACAAAAATGGTATTATATGTCTAAACGAAATAAACTCTTTGTGTTTTAGATATCCTAACCATTTATAGTAACCGTAATAATAATACTGTTTAAAAAGTTTTCCCGGAGAGTTTCTAACTACATAATCACATTTAACAGTAGAAGAAATATATATTTTACCCCCTGCTTTTCTAACTCTAAAAGCAAATTCATCATCTTGATTACGAATAAATCTTTCGTCATAATACCCTAGTTTTTCGTAAACTTCACGTTTATAAAACGGATACCACGCCATTTCAGAAGGTCCTTCATATCCGGGCATTCTATGATAAGCATTTCCCACAGCTATTTTTTCTGCCATTGCTAACGCTGTTGCAGTACCGAAATCACCTTCTCCAATACTTGTTATTGGACCACCGACACAAACTGCATCCGGATACTTATCAAATAATTTCATACCACTGCTTATAAAATCTTTCGGAAATGCAGAATGTCCGATAATTAATACTATTACCTCCCCTACTGCTGCTTTAGCTCCTATACTCATAGCAAAGGGAGTAAATCTTTTTTCGTTAGTTAATATTCTCATATTCGGGAAATTATTCGCAGTCTTCCTAGCAATTTCTGCAGTTCCGTCTTCACTTAAACCGTCAACTAACACAATTTCAAAATTCTCTTGCCCGTAATCTTGTTCTAATATTGAATTTACACATCGTTCAATATACTTTGCTTCATTTCTAGTATAAATTACTACTGATACAAAAGGTTTTTTTTTCATAATCTATTTTAAATAATTATTGTAAACACTTATCATTTTTTCTGTTGTATATTTTAAAGAATAATAATTCTCTATCTTTTCTCTTCCATTTTTACTGATTCTTGCTGATTCTTCAGGGTTATTAATATAATATTCAATACACTCAACAATTTTTAATTTATCATCAGGAGAAACCAAAAATCCGTTCTTTTGATTATCAACAATTTCAGGAATTCCGCCTACATTCGAAGCAATTACCACTCCCCCTGTTGACATCATTTCGGCAATTGCTACACCAAAGCTTTCTTTAAGACTCGGAAAAACTCCGATATTTATTTTTTGATGATATTTATAAATTTGTGTATAATCAACATATCCAATAAATTCAGTCTCATTAGAAATACCTAATTCAATAGCTAAGCTTTTAAGGTAAAACTCTTGAGATCCTTTGCCAACTATTAACAATTTATAATTACTATCGGAATTTCTTTTCTTGAACTCAGCAAATGCTCTAATTAAAGTTTCGACACCATAATTCGGAGTCAACGTCTTAATAATTCCTACATAACCCTTTGAAAAATCTCTTTCTATATATTTAAACAACTCGGTATCTATACCGAAAGGTACAATTTCTATTTTGTTATCAGTATACTTATTTGTCTCATCAGCAAGTGCTTTTCCGGTCGCACAAATAACATCAGCTCTATTTAATATAAAGCTTAGCAGTTTTTTTTTAATAATTCCGCCATTTGGAAAATCAAAAATATCGCTCCCCCAAACAGAAATAATATATGGTTTAAAACCGGTTAATAACCCAAGTAAACCATAACTAGTAGCGTAATGCGAGTGCAACAAATCAGGCTGAAAAATTTTGATTGCTTTTTTGATATCTTTTAAGAATTTCAAATAAACGATTTTTGCTAAAGCACCATCAGATTTTTGTTTGACATTGCCGCTAATTTGTAAATTAAATAAACTAACTTCTTTTGAATACTCTTCACAATTTACACTTTCGGCAAATCCGCAAACGGCAACTTGATAAACTTTTGATAAAGAATTAGCCCATTTAATTGTGTGGGGATTACTCGGATCCGAAAGTAGCAGTATTCGTTTTGTCTTCAAATTTATTTAATCCAACTTTTTTATCATAAATATAACTTTGTATCAATAATAAAATCCAAAAAGGTAAATCTGTAGATATTTGACCATAACTTAAAATTCCGCTCCATTCCAAAAAGCCGCGTGAAAAGTAAGTTACTCCAACCGTAGATATACCTAATGAAATTAAATAATATTCTTCATTTACTCCTTTAAGATAGGTGATACACTTATTTCCGATCTTAAAAAAGAAATATGGCAACATTATTGAAAAAATAAACCCTAAAATACCTAAATCACAAAAATAAAACAAATAAAAGTTATGAGCGTGTCCAAAATCAGCTTTTATATAATAATGATCTAGCCACATTTGCTCAGTCGAATTAATTTGGTAAGGAGTATATTTTTCCATAAAGTATTTTGTAGCACCGGGACCTGCTCCGGTTAACCATATATAAGGTAAAATTGCCCATATAGATACATATATTAAGTCTCTTCCGGTCGAAAACGACTCAAATCTCATATACAAACTAAAAAAGTCTTGCACTTGAGGTATTAGAAATAAAACAGATAGTGATAATAGAGAAAAAACTATTTTAACAATAACCCGTTTGTTTTGAAAATAAAACAAAAAAAACAGTGCAATAATTAAAGCCATTATTGAAGATCTTGAATTTGTTATTATTAAACCTATGCTAAACAAGATTATTGTTAGTAAAAATATTTGCTTAATAATTCTTTTCTTTGTTTTATATATATAAATTAAAGACATTATTATAACCATTGTAAAGAAAGTACCCATCGTATTTTTGGGTATGTAAAAATCTTTCAACTTAACCATATACTCATCATTTAATGCAAGAAAACTAAAACCATTTACAATAAATTGATATACAAGTAAACCGGTAAAAAACACGCCCATTATATAAAAAGCAACTAAATATGAATATACATCTTTATAGTAATATAGAAGCTGAAAATAAAGGAACATTAACATGTAGAATTGTAACGTTCTTGATATTTGTTCAAAAGCAAATAACTTATACCCTGAAAACATTGCAGAAAAGAAATAAAGAAATAGACTTCCAAGTACTATAAACGATAAAAATTTATTAGGTTTTACATAATTTTTATACTCTAGTCCATAATTTTTAAAGAAAAGATAAAATAGAATTAAATAATTTGAAACTTGAATAAATACTCTTAAATTTTTATCAAGTGTTGAAGTTAAAGATAAAAAAGTAAATATTGTATAAAATATAAAGATCTTTTCTCCATACTTCTTTAGTAAAATTGCAAATACGACAATCCCTAAAAATAAATATAAATATTTTGAAAAAATTACTGCAGCTAAAACCGGTACAACGATTTGATATTTATAATTTTTAATTATATTTTTAATTTCTTCCATCAAACCTTCTTTCAATAATTTTTTTACTAAAATCAATAAAATGTTTGTAAACTTCTTCAACCGTTAATGAGTCCATACAATCAAATTTTGGACAATTAAATCTTCCTGCACTTGTATGACAATATTGTTCATTACCTTGTGGTGAGCACTTTATCTCTTTTCGAATGTAAGTATGATATATTTCTTTTGGCATTGAGTGCATGGGATTAGTCGGTCCATAAATAGTTAGTGTCGGAATTCCTAGCATTGCGGCAATATATAAAGGACCGGAATCATTACCAATGAAAAACGTGTAATCATTTAGAAAACTAATTAATTCTAAAAGATTATGAGATACAACATATTTTATATTATTTTGCTTAAATGGTTCTGTATAAATCGGTTTATTATGTGAAGAATCAATATTTATTAAAACTTCAAAATCTTTTCTTAGTAAATTATAAAGCTTTATAAACTTCTCGAAATTCCATTCTTTTGCAGCCCATCCTCCGAACGGATTTAGAATTATATTTATTTTAGAAATATCTTTAATAGGTTGAGCAGAAAACAAATCAATTTTAGCATTGTCGTCAATTAAGTGAATAACTTTAAAAAATAAATCTGTTAATTTGTCATCTTTTTCTTTGACAGTAAACTTATTAAAAAATATAGAATAAAAGCGATCGTTTATTCCATAAATTCTTTCTGAAAACAATCTAAATAATACCGAAAATGAAACAATATTACCGGTTAGGTCATATATTTGTTGATAATTTCTCAGTCTAATTTTTTTCAATCTTCTAAATTTTACTAAGTTTTCTTTATAACCGATATCGTCTCTTGATAAACATACTGTTTCAAGTTTTTCATCAACAAATTTTTTTAATAAAATCTCCGTATCTTCAAAACAAATAACTACTAATTTTGCTCCAAATTTTTTATTTAGATACCTAATCGAAGGAATTGTAAAGATTGTATCCCCTATTTTTTGTAAACATAACACAGCTATTTTTTCAGATTTTTTATTTTTTTTAAGAGTGTAAAAAATAGTTTTATTAAAAACATAAAGTAAAAACACTATTGATTTTACAAAAAAGGGACCAAACGGAATTATGTCTATTAATTTAGTTAAAGTCATTAAATTTTAATATAATTTTTAAGAAAATTTCGAAATTCAGATCTTATTTTAAAATCATCAAGTAAAATAAGAATAAATAGAATAAAAATAAAAAAGAGATTAAACAAGATTTTGCCCATAGTAGATTCAAAGTTAACAACTAAATTTAGCGGATAACTAATTAAATAAACAAGCAAAGTAAAAATTGCATAATATAAAAATAACCTCAAAATATAAAATCCTTTCACTTTTATTATCTTATTTACTATATAAGTATTTGTCAAAGCAAATAAAATGATATATGACGAAGATGTTGCTATTGGTAATGCTAGAAAATTAAAATGGCTAATTAATATAGCGCTAAGTGTTGTTTTAATAAAAAAAGCTACACCAACAAAAAACATCAATACAACAATTTTATTGTAGCTATAAAATAATTTATTAATTATACTATAACCGGTAATAAAAGGGATTCCTAATGCATAGATTCCAAAAGCATCAGCAGTCATTACTGTAGCGTTATTATCAAAACTTCCCCTTTCGAACAATAATTTAATAATAGTTTCGTTAGAAAGATAAAAAATTGTTAAAAGCGGAATAAAAACCATGAAATTATATTTCATAATTTCTGAATATATACTTGCATTTTTATCGGTTTCATTATTTCCGGAATTATAAGAAAAATGACTAAAATAAACCGTAGCTATTGCTGAAATAAAAATACTTGTAGGTAATGATGTAAGATTAAATGCATAATTAAGAGCAGAAACGCCGCCTACAAAAATCACATCATAAAAATATCTGTCAATAAATGAATAAGATAACCCTATCAGTTCTATTATTAAAATCAACACAAGAGCTGTAGTCATACTTTTGCTTTCTGCAGAATAATTAATTTTAAAGATATTGCCAAACACGATACTCTTTCTATTTGGAAAGTAAATATAAAACAATTGAATAAAAGCCCCGAGAACAAAAGAAATCGGAACTGCTAAAATCCCCAATTTATTGTGAAATAAAATAATGAAAATAATAATAGTAATATTTGTGAAAATATAAGATACCGAAATTCTTAAAAACGAAAATTTCGCTTGATTATATGCTGCTATAACAGAAAACACTGCATTTATTGGAATAATAAGAAGAAAAATTAGATAAATTCTTTCTGCAAGATTGTAGACTGTATCAGGTGTTGCCCCTAAAAGTAATCTTAATATACTAGTTTTAAAGACAATTAAGACTAAAACTATAAAAATAGATAACCCTGAGAAAACAAGAAAGGAGAAATTAAAAAATCTTTCCTGATATGTTATTCCGTCTAATGATTTTTTATTATAAATTGGTATAAAGTAATTTTGAGAAAGATAATAGATTGTAGAATTTACTATTGTAGATATTGTTATTGAAACTAAGAATATATCATATTCTTTGCTTAAACCAAAAAAATAAGCAAATATCATTTCACGCAAGAACCCTATTCCCTTACTTAATAGATTTATTATAGTAAGAAAAAATGAAAGAATTAAGATATTATTAGTTGTTTTTAGCATAATGAGAATAATTTATGTTAGTAATTTAAGAAATTTTGAAAAATATTTTAATATAAATTTTATTATTGAGAAAAATTTGAACAATCATTATATTAATAATTGTCATTTTTCACAACTTTGTATCCGATGTTATTTAATTCTATACATTTTGTATTGTTTTTTGTAATAACAACTTCAATCTATTTTTTAATAAAACACAAGTATCGCTGGTTTTTTTTATTGAGTATAAGTTGCTATTTTTATATGGTTTTTGTCCCCATATACATACTTATACTTTTTTTTACTATTATAATTGACTATTTCGCCGGCATTCTAATAGAAAAAAGTAAAGGCAAAAAGCGAAAATTATTTCTTACTTTTAGTTTAATTGCTAATATTGGAATTTTAGCAGTCTTTAAGTACTATAATTTTTTCGCACAAAATTTTAACATCCTACTAACTGATATCGGAGCAAATTCTTTAATACCCTACTTGTCAATTCTATTACCTATAGGGTTATCGTTTCATACTTTTCAGGCAATGAGCTATACAATTGAAGTTTATAGGGGAAATCAAAAAGCCGAAAGACACTTTGGGATTTATTCATTATATGTAATGTTTTACCCACAGTTAGTAGCCGGTCCTATTGAAAGACCGCAAAATCTAATACATCAATTTTTTGAAGAACATAAATTTGAATATCAACGAGTAATAGAAGGTTTAAGACTGATGTTAGTCGGATTTTTTTATAAACTTGTTGTTGCGGATAGACTTGCTATATATGTTAATTCCGTTTATCAAAATCATGAACACCATAACGGCACTACATTATTAATTGCCTCGATATTTTTTACTTTTCAAATTTATTGTGATTTTGCCGGTTATAGTTCAATAGCAATCGGTGTTGCCAAAATTCTTGGTTTTAATTTGATGACAAATTTTAAAAGGCCGTTTTTTGCAAAAAGCATTGATGAATTTTGGAAAAGATGGCATATTTCACTTTCAACATGGTTTAAGGATTATCTCTATATCTCAATGGGAGGAAATAGAGTTTCGATATCTAAAAGATATTTTAATCTGTTTTTTGTTTTTTTAGTTAGCGGATTATGGCATGGTGCTAATTGGACTTATGTAATCTGGGGTATTATAAACGGTTTTTACCTTGTTTTTGCTTTAATAACAAAAACATACAAAGAAGGCTTTTATAATTTTATTAAAATTAATCGTTTTTCTTCTTTTATCAATTTCAATAAAGTGGTAACTACTTTTTTATTAAGTACTTTTGCATTTATATTCTTTAGAGCTCCGGACATTAATACGGCATTAAATATTATAGAAAAAATTTTTACATCAACCGGTAAACCATTCTATGACGATATATCAATATTAGTATATTCGGTTGTTAGTATTCTTTTATTAGTTGTTTTTGAATTTAACATAGAAAAATCAGGAAATACAAATTTTTATTTTAGAAGAGATAAATTATTTATTAGACATCTTTCTTATGCCGTTATAATTCTAATAATTCTGATGTTAGGGGTTTTTGATGGCGGCGAATTTATTTATTTTCAATTTTAGATGAATTATGCAAAATAATTATAAAAGATTTTTTGTTAAAATATTTATATTCTTTGTTTTTATTGGCATATTAGATTTTTTTGTCGGAAATTTTCTTAGCTATTTATATTTCAAACAAAGTTACGGAACGCTTTACCAAACAACATACTCTATAAAAAAAACAGATCATGAAGTATTAATTTTTGGTTCTTCTCGAGCCGCTCATCATTACAATCCTCAAATTTTTAAAGATTCTTTAGGTTTATCATGCTATAATGTTGGCAGAAATGCAACCAACATTTTATATCATTATGCTATCCTGAAAGCCACATTAAATAGATACATCCCTAAAATTATTGTACTTGATATTAACGTAGAAGAATTTATCTTTAATCAAAATAGTTATGATAGATTATCTTCTCTTTTGCCATATTATAAAGAACATCCTGAAATAAAAGAGATAGTTTTATTAAGAAGTCCATTTGAAAAAGTAAAATTATTCTCAAATATTTATCCTTTTAATTCAATGATATTTAGCGCCATTTATCGTACCGAAAAATTTAACTCGGGAAAAGATCAAAATATTTCAGGTTATGAACCAATTTATTCTATTAAATGGAACGAAAAGATTCAAAACTATCCGTATATTAAAAATTCTTACAAAGATAATATCAAAATAAAATACTTAGACAAATTTATTAAAACTTGTAAAAATAATAATATCAAATTATTTATAGTTGTCTCTCCCTATTTTTATACTTTCCCACAAACTGATACTTCGATTGAATATGCAAAAAAGAAAACTATAAGCAATGGCATTGGTTTTATGTCATTTCTTTCAGATTCAACTTTTATAAATAGACCATCTTTATTCAAAGATCCTCTACATCTCAACAATGAAGGGGCAACTATTTTTTCTAAAAAAATTGTATCATTATTAAAAAAAGAAATATAAAATATTACTTGAAAATATATTTTTTTTTTGCTAAATTTGTAATCTTAATTTTTGCACCCGTAGCTTAATTGGATAGAGCATCTGACTACGGATCAGAAGGTTCGGGGTTCGAATCCCTGCGGGTGTACAATAAAACGCAACTTATTAGTTGCGTTTTTAATTTTAAAGCAAAGGAATTTTTATATCAATATTTACTGATTTTCTACTTTGAATAATGAGAGGATATTTTTATCTTACTATTTAAATTATTTATTTTCTTTCGGTTCATATTCCAAACAATTAAAACCGGAAAATTTTTTAACTTCAAAAGAAGGTAAACGTTTAGACTTAAATTTTAATGCTTTACATCCGTAAGGATAATTTGTATCCCAAGTGATATAATAGAATTTGCATTTATTACAATTAGGAACATTCATAAATTTGTTTAATTATTTAAGCAAATTTATAAATAAAATTGAAAATATAAAAGGAAGAATTTTAATGAGTATTCTAGTTACTGGCGGTGCGGGTTATATTGGAAGTCATTTTGTTAGGATGTTGCAAAGTCTTGGTAAAAAAATAGTTATTGCAGATAATTTATCTAGAGGTCATTTAGAATCTATTCCGAAGGGTGTTGATTTTATTAATGTAGATTTGAAGGATTATTCTGCTACTGAACAAATATTCAATAACTATCGTATCGAATCGATTGTTCACTTTGCAGCTTATGCATATGTTGGTGAATCTGTGGAAAACCCCGAATTATATTATGAAAACAATGTTATCGGAAGTTTTAATTTAATTAAGGCAGCTAACAGAGCAGGTGTTAAACGATTCGTATTTTCTTCTACTTGTAGTTTATACGGAAATCCTTTAATAGTTCCGATTAATGAAAACGAAACTACAAAACCGATAAATCCATATGCTTATACAAAACTATTTATTGAAAAGATACTCGCTGATTTTGATACGGCTTACGGATTAAAATTTGTTGCTTTAAGGTATTTTAATGCAGCAGGAGCTGATTTTAACGGAGAGATTGGCGAAAGTCATCTACCTGAACCTCATTTAATCCCGATTGTGCTTTTCACGGCTCTTAAAAAACGTGATTCAGTTAGTATTTTTGGTGATGATTATAAAACACCCGACGGGACTTGTATTAGAGACTATATACATATATATGACTTGGCAGATGCTCACGTTCGTGCTTTGGATTATTTGGAAAAAGGAAATAATTCAGATGTATTTAATTTAGGAACGGGTAAAGGGAATTCTGTAAAATAAATAATAGATACAGAAAAAAAAAAAACAGGAATTTACATTCCTTACAAGATAGTACAAAGACGACCCGGAGATCCTGACATCTTAGTAGCAGATAACAAAAAAGCAAGAGAAGTTTTAGGTTGGTCACCAAAATATAACCTTGATGATATAATAAGTTCGGCTTTTAATTGGCATAAAAATCAAAAATATTAGAGAATATGGAAATTATTGAAACAAGTATTAAAGATGTAAAAATTATTAAACCTAACGTTTATAAAGATGAACGTGGGTATTTTTTCGAATCATTTAATAAGAACAGATTTCTATCAAACGGAATTGATATTGAATTCTTACAAGATAATATTTCTAAATCACAGAAAGGAACTATCAGAGGACTTCATTATCAGATTGGTAGTTTTGCGCAAGATAAACTTTGTCAAGTAATTTTTGGTAAAGTAATGGATATTGCGGTTGATATTCGCTTTGGTTCGCCAACCTTCGGTAAATATATTACTGTTGAGCTTTCAGATGAAAACAATTTGCAATTATTAATTCCCAAAGGATTTGCACATGGTTTTGAAGTACTAAGCGAATTTGCAATTTTTCATTATAAATGCTCAAATTTTTATAACAAAGAATCTGAGCGAAGTATTATTTATAATGATGTAGACATAAATATTAATTGGATTACAAAAGAACCTATTGTTTCTGAGAAAGATAAAAATTCAACCGTATTAAAAAATATTAATCAAGATTTTATATATAACAATGTAGGAGTATAAATGAAATTATCAATTATTGGTACAGGTTATGTAGGATTAGTTTCCGGAACATGCTTTGCCGAAATGGGAAATGAAGTTATTTGTGTTGATAATAACCCTGCTAAACTTAAGAAATTACGTGATGCCGAAATTCCGATTTATGAACCCGGATTGGATATTTTATTCTATCGCAATATTGCAAAAAAAAGATTGACATTTACTGATGATTTAGAAACTGCTGTAAAAACAACAGATGTAATATTTTTATGCTTACCTACTCCTCAAGATGAAGACGGATCTGCAGATTTAAAATATGTTTTTGGGATGGCTGAAGAAATAGGTAGAATATTATATGAAAACGGAGATAAAGATTTTAAAATAATTGTAAACAAAAGTACTGTACCCGTAGGTACTTGTAATGCAGTTACAGACATTATTGCAAAGCATAATGTAAAAAATTATGAAGTTGTATCAAATCCGGAATTTTTACGTGAAGGCTTTGCAGTTGATGATTTTATGAAACCTGACAGAATTGTTGTTGGTGCAACCAGTAAGCAAGCTCTATCGATTATGAAATCAATTTATGAGCCGTTTGTTAGACAAGGAAACCCAATAATTGAAATGAACCCGGAAAGCTCAGAAGTTACAAAATACGCTGCAAATTCTTATCTGGCTATGCGAATTACGTATATGAATGAATTAGCAAATTTTTGTGAAAAAGTAGGTGCAAATGTTGACTTAGTTAGAAAAGGAATGGGAACAGATAACAGAATCGGAAAAAGATTTTTATTCCCGGGTATCGGATACGGCGGCTCTTGTTTTCCAAAAGATGTTAACGCATTAATTAAAACAAGCGAAGAAAATCATTCTCCGATGAAAATATTGAAATTAGTTGATCAAGTTAATAAAGAGCAGAAAAAAGTATTAGTTACAAAAATTTTAGCGCATTTTGATAATAACATTGCAAATAAAAAATTTGCTGTATGGGGTTTAGCATTTAAACCAAATACAGATGATATGAGAGAAGCACCTGCCGTTGTTATTATTAATGAACTTCTTGCATTGGGAGCAAAAGTATCGGCATATGATCCGGCAGCAACCGAGAATGCAAGATTTTATTTACAAGACAGAGTGGAATATAAAGAAGACCAGTATGACACACTGGAAAATGCCGACGCTTTATTAATATTAACAGAATGGAATGAATTTAGAAATCCCGATTTTGACAAAATTTCATCATTGCTAAAGCATAAATTAATTTTTGACGGAAGAAATATTTTTGAAACCGAAAAGATGAATGACTTAGAATATACATATTATTCTATAGGTCGAAAAGCAATAATAAACTAAAATTAGACTAAATTTTTCAAATAAAAAAACCCCTTATGTAAGGGGTTTTTTATTTTATCTTAAACTAAATAAACTTAAATGGATTTTAATCTATTCGATTCGTCCATAGAAAAAATCTTTTCCAAATCTAATAAAATTAGAAGTCTATCTTCAAGTTTGCCGACAGCAGTAATGTAATCAGAATCAATGCCAGCAACCATTGCCGGAGGCGGTTCAGTTATACTTTTTGGGATTCTTAATACCTCACTAACTTCATCTACTATAAAGCCGACTGTAACTCCGCTTAAATCAACCACAATAATACGGGTTCGATTATCATGTTCTATTCTAGCCATATTTAAACGTGTACGCAAATCAATTACCGGAATAATCCTACCGCGAAGATTAACGACTCCGTCAATAAATTCAGGTGAATTTGGTACTTTTGTAATTTGCATCATCCTATTAATTTCTTGAACTTTCAGAATATCAATACCAAACTCTTCTTCGCCTATTTTAAAGCTTACAAGCTGTAAAAGTTCGCTTAAGTCCCCTTTTTTTTCTTCTTGTTCTCTCATGTTAATCTCTTCATTTGATTAATATTTATTTTAAATATAATATTTTGTTAACTAATTACCAAGTAATTTTTTATGCATCAATTTCTTATTACTTGAAAAATTACCACTACCATGAATTTTAAACTTTTGTATCAAAGCTTGAAGATTTTCGGTAAGTCTATTTAAATCTTCACTAGCACGAGCAATCTGTTGAACTCCGGTTGCTGATTCGTGGGTAACGTTACTAATAGCTTCTATGTTTTTACTAATTTCTTCTGCAGCACTTGCTTGTTGCTCGCTTGCAGATGCAACAGAATTAACAACATCAAGAACTTTATTGGCAGCGTTTACAATCTCATTCATCGAAGATCCTGCTTTATTGGCTAATTCTTTACCCGAATCAACTTCTTCTTTTCCTTTTTGAATACTATCGACTGCATTATAAGTGTCTTTTTGAATTGTTTTAATCATTGTTGCAATTTCTTTTGTAGCTTTTGTTGTTCTTTCTGCAAGTTTCCTGACTTCATCCGCCACTACAGCAAATCCTCTACCTTGTTCACCTGCTCTTGCAGCTTCAATAGCAGCATTCAAAGCAAGTAAATTAGTTTGATCTGCAATATCATTAATTACTTGAACAATTTCTCCGATTTGATCACTATTTTTTCCTAATTGCTGCACAGTATCGGCTGCTGATTCAACTACTTCAGCTATCCTATTCATTCCTTCAACTGTCTGATTCACTACTCTTCCGCCGTCTTTTGCAATATCTCCTGCGGTTTTTGCGGATTCTGCCGCAACGTTTGCATTTTTTGTGGTCTCTACTATAGTTGATGCCATCTCTTCAACAGCGCTTGCAACTTCACTAGCTTGTGCACTCTGCTCTTGAGCTCCGGCAGCCATCTGTTCAGCACTTGCACTAATTTGACTTGAAGCACTTGCAGTAGCTGATACAGCTTCAGTTATCTCAGTTAAAACCCCGTTTAAAGATTCACCTAATGAGTTAATACTATTTTTAATAATTTGATGATCTCCTTTGTAATCACCACTCATTCTAACTGTCAAATCTCCGCTTGCCATTATTTCAAGAACTCGAGTTCCTTCTTTTACAGGAAGTACAATTGCATCCAATAGGTTGTTTATTCTGTTTACGATATCTGAAAAACCACCTTTTAATTTCGAAATATCACCTCTTGTATCAAGTTTGCCTTCAGTAGCTTTTTCTACTAATTCTTTTATTTCTTCAACTACAAGTTTAATCGATGCAGTTGTTGTGTTTAAAACCGGTGCAATTTCATCTTTATCACTTTGAGGGGGAATATAAGCTGAAAAATCCCCTTTTGCCAATTGATTTAATGCTCCTAAAACATATTTTTGCAATTTATTAACAAAATCATCTAATAGACGTGCCATTTCACCCAATTCATCTTTAGATTGTGAATTCAACCTAGTTGATAGCTGTCCGGA
>JAEXOD010000167.1 GCA_023447335.1 Bacteroidota bacterium | reverse complement strand
GTTATGATTCTCGTGCTTTTTTAATTACAGCGTTTTGGACGATTTTATAATTACATATATTTGTTTTAATGATTTATATAATAATTTTATTATTTAACTTTAATTAATCAATATAAATTATTATTTTAACAATACTTTATTAAAAATTTTATTGATAAGGAATTTAATAAATGAACGAAAGGCATCAAATATTATTGGATAATCAAGAGATTGAGCCTCCAAAACGAAACGAAGAAAAAGAGAAAATAAGAATGATGATTGTTTCGGGTTCTTTAGCTGTTTTTTTTCTTGTAGTGATATTAGTAACATTACCTTATACTGTTCTATCATTTAGCGGTTTAGTTGTATATGCATCTTTAGTTGCCTTAATGTTGTTCTTGTTTCAATTACTCTTCAGATATTTTTCTATTATGATATTGGCTTATCTTCAAATTACAAAATATACTGTTGAAGAGCCTGAACCATTCTATCCGTTTATTAGCATAATTATGCCGGTTTATAATGAGGGAATTGTATTAAAAGATTCTGTTGAATCAATCGTAAATCTTGACTATCCTAATTATGAAATAATAATTGTAAATGACGGTTCAACTGATAATACTTTAGAAGTAGCGGAAACTTTAGTAGGATACAGACAAGGAACATACTCTTTAGTGAAAGTATCACTTATCACAAAACCGAACGGAGGAAAGTCTAAAGCTCTTAATGCCGGAATTCAATACTCTGAAGCAGAATTTGTATTATGTGTAGATGGTGATTCTCAGCTTTCGACAGAATCGTTACGAATGGGAATAAGGCACTTTGTTGATCCCGCTATAGGAGCAGTTGCCGGATATGTAAAAGTGATGAATAGGAAGAAATTTTTAAGTGATCTACAAGCACTAGAATATATAGAAGGTTTGAATTTAGCAAGAAGTGCTCAAGGGTTTTTAAAAATGGTAAATATTATACCTGGTCCGATAGGTTTTTTTAGAAAACGTGCACTTCATGATGCAGGGTATTATAGCAGTGATACATTTGCCGAAGACGCAGATTTAACTTTAAAAGTTTTGGCTAAGGGCTGGAAAATCGGCTATGAACCAGCAGCAATATCTTATACCGAAGCCCCGATTAAGCTGCACCAATTATTGAAACAACGTTATAGATGGACTCGGGGAATTTTACAAGCTATTAGAAAGCACAAGAAGCATATTATAAATCCGACTCTAAACTTCAATAATACTATTATATTATGGTCTATGGCATTTGAGGCTTTAGTTTGGCCTGCAATGAACATTTTTGGTAATTTGTTTTTTATCTTTGTTGGGTTAGTGTATGGATTAACAAGTTTAATTTCATTTTGGTGGATGGGGATTACGATTTTGGACGTTATGGCTGCTTTATATTGCATAGCAGTTGAAAAAGAGGAAGTTCGATTAATTCCTTACTCTCTATTTTATAGAATAGTATTCATTTTAGTTATTGATGTAACTAAAGCTATGGCTACAATTGAAGAGTTTTTAGGTATTGAAATGAACTGGGGTAAACTAGATAGATTAGGACTTGGTCAACCAGTTAAAAAGTAAAAAAACGGAGTATATAAATGGAACTAATACCAATTTTATCATTAATCATTTTATTTGCTACAATCTCCACTTTTATTTTAGCCGTTGGAGCTTATGTATTGTATAAAATAAGAGAAAGAAGAGGTCAGCTTAGAAAGGCAGCGGCACCGGCTACTATACAAGCCGAGTTAATTACTCCGGCACCTTTAGTTGGTGAACAGAGGAGTACTCAGACAGCAAGTAGAAGAACTTTTACTGATGAACAATACGGCACAAAAGATAGCGTTGTAGAAACATCTGCGGGAACTTCTGCAGGTCCACAAATGAGACCTACTTTTGTTTCTAGTTCGTATGGTGAATCACAATATCAAAAAGATTCAGGTAAATCTTCTTCTAAGCGCAAATTTATGCGATATACAAATGAAGAAAACTCTAATCAACAAAAAGACGAAAACAAACAAGAGGATAATTTAAGGTGGCGGTAGGCGACGTTCCCGGACTTAAGGCAAATTATCTAATAATTTTTGTCGGCGGGCTTGTATTAGTAATTGCTTCTGTATTGGTATTTCTTTTAGTTATTCAAGGAGTTTACGGGGATTTTAAAATTTCCGAAATTGCCCCTACAAAAGAAAACTTAGAAGGGCGTTCAAAGTTACAAGTTAATATCGGAGTTTTGTATTCAAAATATACCGAAAATATGCTTGAAGAAGGTAGTACTTGGGTAAACGATAATGTTTCCACTTGGGAATCTTTTTTAAAACAGAATAAAGCAAGTTATAAAATAATTACGGATCAAGATATTGAACTTGGGAAACATTATGATTATGATATTCTAGTGTTACCCGGCTGCAAAGCTTTAAGTGATAAAGAAAATTCGGAAATAAAAAAATATCTTGATAAAGGAGGTAGCGTATTTGCTACCGGAGGAACATCTTCGTTTGACAACTCGGGAAAATGGAGAGGTTGGGACTTTTTTACAGAAGTATACGGATTAAAATTTACAAAAGAGATAAAACCTGAAGAATACTATCAGGTTCATACTTTGCGTGGAAATTTGCCCTTAACAGCAGGTATCCCAACCGGTTATATACTAAAAATTACGACTTATGATAGACCTATTTATGCGGAAATTTTTGAACCGAGAACGATGCAGGTTAGCTTTTGGTACGATTTTAGACGAGAAGCCGGTTTAGTTAGGGAAGAAGTTCGAAAAAGTGCTGGGGTTGCTTACGGGACCTATGGAAGAGGTAGATACGTTTGGTATGGTTTTGAAATTAATTCAGTAATCGGGAAGCAGGAAGATTATGTATATTTTGATAGGTTGTTTAGAAATAGTCTAAATTGGTTAAGTTATTCACCAACCGCTTATGTTAAAGATTGGCCGGAGCCTTACGAAGCTGCTGCAATTTTTATTCCGACTGTTTCAGAAAATCCGGAAAACATTTATAATCTAAAACATGTGCGTAAAGATTTTGGTGTTAGACCTACAATTTTTTATGACCCGTCTAAATTTGACACTGAAAGTAACATTGTAAAAAACATTGCATCCTACGGAACTATAGGAACTATAGTTGATATTGGTTTCATGGAATCTGAAAATGACACTGTCAATGAGTTGTTTGATAAAAACACACAATACGGAATAATTAAAAATGCATCCGGTTATTCTAAAAAACATGCAAAATCGCCTGTTATTGGTATAATGCCATATTTTGGATATTATAACGAGAATACTTTACAAGCTTTAAGCAAACAGGATATTTCTTTTATAATTACAGATTCGCTTACTGATAGGTCGGTTCCTAGAGTAATTATAAGAAATGAAAAGCCAATACTATTAATTACTAAAACGGCAAGAGATGATTATGAAATAATCAAAACTTACGGTTTAACTGATTTAGAATTCCAAAGATATACATATGAAGAAGACATAGATAGGGTTATTTTTGAAGGTGGATTGTATGTGTTAAAAGTTCATACAGATTACCAATTACGACCGGAATACGTTTCAGTTATTAATGATCTTTTTAAGTACATGAAAAGTAAAAACATTTGGATAACAAATTTAGAAGAATTACGCGATTGGTGGGTAAAGAAAGGCGGAGTTGAGGTTAAATACGAAAGACGAAGTAAACGACGTATTGCTGTTGAAGTCTCTAATCCGGTTTCCAATAGAAGAGACAACTATGTTGTTGAAGTTCACCTTAATAAAGGAGTAAAAGATATTAAAATATCTTCCGATATTATAAATACAAAATTACCAAAATCTAGATTTGATGCTAATTCACAAACTTTAATGTTGTTTGTTGATGACTTAAAAGCAGGTGAATCTAGATCGTTTTTAGTAGATTTCGAAAATTTATAAGACTTAACTTATGAAAAATATTGCATTTGCATTGGTTTTAATAATTACACTTATTTCGGTTTATTCTTGTGTTGATAATGTAGTTGGCACTAATAGCTCTACACCTAAAATAACAATTACTTCTCCGAAAAGCGGCGATAGTATTAGAGTAGGTAAAAACAAAATTACTTATACCGCTTCAGATGTTTCGGGTGGACCAGGATTACAAAAATTTGAAGTATTTGTAAACGGAACCTCAAACGGGATATTTACAATAGGTGACGACGGAACATTTCCTGAATTATATTTTATGATTGATTCTGTTCTTTTAAGAACAAAGGCAACTTTAGCAGTTACTGTATATAATAAAAATAGTGTTTACAAACAAAGTGATTTAATAACTGATCTATATATTAAAGAAAACACAGATCCGCCGGACGCTCCGACAAACCTTTCTTTAAGTAAAATTAGTGAAACTGCAATTGTTCTGCTTTGGGAAGATAACGGAACAAACGAAGAAGCATATGAAATTTGGAGAAGTGCCGGAACCGAGAATGCTTTCGGAAGTCAACCTTATGCGATATTACCAAAAAATAGCACTAATTATAGTGATTTTGGCTTATTAACATATGTTACTTATTTTTATAAAGTTAGAGCAAAAAATCAATACGGAAATAGTTCTTTCAGTAATCAGGTTAGTACAACCGGGGGAACTTCCGGAGATTCACCCAGCAATCTTTCAGCTAGTGCATTAGGAGCTACAAAAGTTTATTTACGATGGAATGATAATTCCAATAATGAAAACGGATTTGAAATACAGCGTAAAAATGTAAGTCAAAGTACTAATTGGGTTACTGCAGGATTAATATCTCCAAACAGTACTGAATTTACTGATCAAGGATTATCTGCACGAAATACATATACTTACAGAGTTGCTGCGTTATTAACTAATAATAAAGCATACTCAAATGAAGTAACTGTTACTACAGCGAATGCTGATATCCCCGGACCGTCTAATTTATCGGCCGGGTTTGATTATGCACTTCGTAAAGTAGTTGTAAGGTGGAACGATAATACTGTTCAAGAAATAGGTACTAAAATTGAAAGAAAAACCCCGAATGGTTCGTTTTTGGAAGTAGGCGAAGTGAATGCCGATGTAAAAATTTTCTACGACTCGATCTATACTGCCAACTCTACTTACACTTATAGAGCGAGACATATTACAACAGAAGGATTTTATACTCCATACTCAAACGAAGATACCGTTTATATTCCTTTACTTCCGCCAAAATCACCTACTAACTTGAAGATCAGTGAAATTGTATCCGGAGTATCTTACTTTTTAACTTGGACTGATAATAGTAATGATGAAACAGCTTTTGAAATTTGGCGAAAAGCACAATCCAACGGCATATATGAATTATATCAAGTAGTTACAAAAAATTCTCTTACTGTTACTGATTTGAACCCGGGAATTATTTATTTCTTTAAAGTAAGAGCTTATAAGGGAACTTTATATTCTGATTATACGAACGAAGTAATTACTCCATTACAAAAACCGACTGAATTAACCGGTACAGTTCCGACCGGACAAATTAGAGTAGATTTAACGTGGATTGACAATTCACAAAATGAGACACGCTTCGAAATTGAGAGACGAATGACAGGTTCAATAAATTTTGAAAGGGTTGCCATAGTTGGGAATAATATTACATCGTATAGTGATAACGGTCCCGGATTATATCGCGGTAATTCTTACGAATACAGAATTAAAGCGGCAAATGATATAACTGCATCTGAATACTCAAATATTATTCAAATAACAATACCTTATTAATTTTATGATTATAGACAGTTTTTTTGAATATATATTAAACAATAATGAGAATCCTACATTAATATTGGGGTATGATTCAACATTATTGGGTTATAATAAAGAAGCATTAAATTTTATACCGAATCTTAAGTTAAATAGTAAAATATCTGCAATTGCAAATAAAAAAGATTCTGATTTAATTCTAAATACTATTACTGAAACAACAAAATATGACTTAATAGTATTTAAAAAAGCAAGTTTTTCATTTGCAGAATCTGAAAATTTTGAAATTCTTTGTTCAAAGTTCGTTTTTTTACAAAAAGAGTATTTTTATTTTTCATTTAATTTTTATAGATATTCTAAAAACCGACTTGTAGTTACCGATTCACAAGTGGAACGATTGCCGATAAACTCAAAATTAGCGGAAACGATACAATCTCTTATTAAATCTTATCCTTATTCAATTATTGCAAAAACAAAACTTTCTAATGATATAGATGCTATAGGAGAAAAAATTTGGATAAAGAATAGTGACAACAAATATGTACTAGTAAACAATGCCTATTCCGAAAGAATTGGCGCTCCGAAATATGAATTGGAAGGAATCGATTCTAATATAATTTCAAAAACGACCGGTACAGAATTAGGAAGAGATGTTGATTATTTTATTTTTAATTCGAATAGTAATCTTAAAATAGTTAACGAAAGAAAAACTTCAAGCGGTGAAAAGATAAGATTAATTAAAATACCTATTTTTAATAATAATAAAGTATTGGGGATTATTAATATAGCTGAAGACTTGATATTCGAGAAATCGACTGTTACCGAAGAAACAAATAAAGATTTTTCTGAAGTTTTTATTGTTGACGAACAAAATAAAGTTATCTCTTATAATACTGAAATTAGCTTATTATTTAATTTTACAAAAGGGGAAAACCTACACAAAAAAAATATTTCCGAAATATTTGATGATGAATTTGTATCCGAAATAGAAAGATATAGAAATAATTTTAGAGAAAGAAAGGGACACAAATATATTTATCTCCATAGAAAAAACGGAGAAGTAATAAACGAATATGAGGTTTTATTTACAAAAATATTATCGGGCAACATGTTTACCGGAAATATTAGCATAAACATAAAAGACATAAAAAATAATTTAAACGATAAGGTTGTTATGAACGAAATGAACATTAATATTATTCCGCAACCGGTATTTATTTACGAAATTGAAAACTTAAGATTTTTAGACGTAAATGATTCCGCTCTAAATTTATATGGTTATAGAAAAACTGATTTTTTAAAGTTGGATTTAACCGATTTATATACTCCGGAAGATATACAAACTTTGTTAGAAACAACCGAAAGCATAAATAGAAATGATATTTATACGGGTCCGGTTAGACAAAAACGAAGTGACGGTTTAACTCTTATAGTTGAGATTTATAAAAAAGATATTGACTTTAGAGGTAAAAAAGCTCACGTAACATTTATAAAAAAGGCTGAAGAAAAAAACACTAATAGTTCCGATAATTTTTATAAAACAGTAATTGAAAAAACTAAAGATTTAGTTTTTGTTTTAGATTCTGACGGATTTATAAATTATACAAATAATGCTGTTATAGATGCAATAGGTTATAATAAAGGGGATCTAGATAAGCGCC
The DNA here is from genome assembly GCA_023447335.1 of Bacteroidota bacterium. Taxonomy (GTDB): domain Bacteria; phylum Bacteroidota; class Ignavibacteria; order Ignavibacteriales; family Melioribacteraceae; genus JAEXOD01. The sequence goes on along the minus strand of JAEXOD010000167.1, from coordinate 7,137 downwards.
CTATGATAAGTCTTATAGCGGATGATAATAGAGCTAAATTTAATTCAATGGTATTAAATCAGAATCAACAAACTGCATTTGATGTTGAAATTAATTTAAAAAGTAAAAACGGTCATAGAATAAATTCAACCGCTAACGTGACCCCTATATTTGGTAAATCCGGACAAGTTGAATCTTATATATTGATTGTAAACATAAAACCCGAACCAATTATAAGAATTGAGAAAGAAATAATTGAAAAACCTAGTTCTAACACCGGTTCTTTAGATCTTGATTTTTTATCTCATTTATTCCACGAGATATTAACTCCTATCAACGTTATAAAAGGATTTGCTCAAGAGCTTTCTGAAAGTGTACTAGACCCTACAGAAGAACAAGAAGAGGCAATTTCTATCATTAATGAGAATCAAAAACTTCTTATGCGAATTTTAGATAACGCTTCGGAATATGTTGCATTGGAAACAAAACAGATTGAAGTTTTCCCTGAGCAAGTAGTTTTCATTGAAATTATTGAAGATTTGCAAAATAACTTGAAAGAATTATCTGAATCAAAGAATAAATCATTTGCCTACGGAAAAATCTCTTCATCGTTGGCTATTCAAACAGATAAATATAAACTTGTTACATTATTAAATTTGTTTTTAACTTTTGCTATTAATAATTCTAAAGAATCAAAAATATATATATCGGCTTATTCATTAAATTCTGATGAAGGAATTATTTCATTAAAGGATGTTAACTCTGGAATTACTCCCGAATTACTTAAAAAGATGAAAGATATACTTACGTCAAACGAAGAAACTGTTAGACGCAATTATGGTATTTCAAGGTTTACGGTTAGATTGTTGCGTAAAATTCTCTATCTCTTAAGCGGTCAGATAGAAGAAGTACAAAGAGGAGGGAAAATTATTGAAATAGGTATTAAATTTCCTTTAAAATATAATTTTAAGGTTTTAGATAATATTAATTCGGCTTTTGATAAACCAATTCTAAAAACAGAACAAGTCATAACCCCCATTGTTGAAGAAAAGCCAATTATAAAAGAAATTCCTAAACAAGCTCAGGAAATTTATACACCGCTTGAATCGAACACTTCTGCTTTAGATTTTGATTTTTTACAAGAAAAACCCAAAAGTTTTTCATCTCCTACTATTATTGAAGAACCACAAATAGTCACTCCAAAAACTGTCTTTAATGAATTACCCGAAAAACCGATTGAAAAGAAATTTGATTTTAGTAATTACAGTTGCCTTTATCTTGAAGATCAAACTGATTCTCAAATTTTGTTTAAATCACAAATGAAAGATTTAAAGTCAATTCAATTCTCAGTCTCGTTTGAAGATGCAATTCCTTTGCTTGAAAAGAATAAATACGATTTTATTGTAATGGATATGAACCTTCAGGGTGAATACAACGGATTAGATGCTCTTCGTTCAATTCAAAGAATGCCGGGTTACAAATCTGTTCCGGTTATTGCCGTTACGGCTTATGTTTTACCGGGAGATAGGGAAAAGTTTATAGTAGCGGGTTTTAGTGACTTCATATCTAAACCGGTTATGCGTGATAAACTATTAGATGTTCTAAAACGAATTTTTGTATAAATTTACGACCCCTACCATTCAAGTTAGGGGTTTTTCTTATTCGTCTGCTTTTACTTATAGAATTCCGTTTATTTTATTAATTAATATTTTTAATTATTGACTTATTGTTAAAAAGTTTGTAATTTTACCATACAAATGTATGGTATTTTAACATGTCAAAAAATATTACTGAAAAACAAAAAGCCATATTAGATTTTATAATAAAAATTAAGTCTAATAGCGGTAGTATGCCTACTTTAGCTGAAATTGCCTCTTATTTTGGATATAAAAACCGTTCTACCGTAAAGCAACAACTTGAAGCTTTAGAAGCTAAAGGATTTATAAAACGCAGTAAAAACCTTTCACGCGGAATTGAACTTACTATAGAGGATAAGTTATTTATATCCCGTCCGATATTAGGGGAAGTTGCTGCAGGTAATCCCTTAACTATTTATCCTGATTCTATAGACACTATCGAACTTCCTACAATTGTAAATTTACCCGGAGATTCGTTTTTATTAAAAGTAAAAGGGGATAGCCTTAAAGATGCCTATATATTTGATAATGATATAGTTATTGTTAATCCTAACATTATTCCGGTTAACGGTCAAATTGTAGTCGCAATTTTAGAAGATGCTGCAGTAGTTAAAAGATATTTTAAATATGATAACAGAATAGAGTTACATTCCGAAAACATTGAATATAAACCAATAATTATTGAAAAAAATAAAGTGAAATTTTTAATAGTTGGTGTTGTAATAGGAATTTACAGAAGTATGGAAAAGAAAGCCATTTAAATAAAGGAGCCGCAAAATGAAAAAATGCAAAGCATATCTTGAAAGCAAAGTCGGGATTTTAGAAATAATTTGTAGCGAAACTGCATTAGAGGAAATTAATTTTGTTGAAGCTAAACAAAATGAAGATGAAAATGTTTTATCAAAACAAGTCAAAGAACAATTAATAGAATATTTTAGCGGGGAGAGGCAATGTTTTGATATACCTTTATTTTTAAAAGGAACCGAATTTCAAATAAAAGTATGGAATGAGTTAAAAAAAATTCCCTACGGAACTACGGTCTCATATAAACAACTAGCCCAAAATATCGAAAAACCAAAAGCTGTAAGGGCAGTAGGTTCTGCTAACGGGAAAAACAAAATTCCGATAATTATTCCGTGTCATCGGGTTATAGGAAACAACGGTAAGTTATCGGGTTATGCCGGCGGAACTTGGCGTAAAGAAAAGCTTTTGCAAATTGAAACTATTTCACAATAAATAAAAACTAACATTTATGGTTATTCAAAAAGAAATTCTAATTAAACAAAAAAAGCGTGGTTTCACTTTAATTACCGAAGAAATATTAAGCAATTTACCGGAAATTAAAAGTATTTCTGCCGGGATATTACATCTTTTTATAAAACATACATCTGCTTCGTTATCATTAAACGAGAATGCCGACCCAGACGTACGTATTGATATGGAAACTTTTTTTAACAGAGTAGTTCCGGACGGTTCCGGTTATTTTATTCACACTTGTGAAGGTTCTGATGATATGCCTGCACATGTTAAAGCATCATTATTAGGGGCATTCGTTACCATTCCCATTACTCAAGGACAATTGAATTTGGGAACATGGCAAGGTATTTATTTAGGGGAGCACCGGAATTACGGCGGAACCAGAAAATTAGTTGCAACTATTTATTATTGATATTATTATGGAACAAACAGCAAACATTGGTACGGCAGGCTGGTCGTATAAAGACTGGATAAATAGTTTTTATTACTCGGCTGCAACAAAAGAATATGATTGGCTTAAGTTTTATTCTGAATATTTTAACACTGTTGAAGTTAATTCAACATATTATACATACGTAAAAGCCGATATAGTAAAGGGGTGGATTGATAAAGTAAACAACAACCCAAATTTTATATTTAACATTAAGTTAAATCAAGATTTTACGCATAAGCGTGTTTATAACCTAACTCAAATTAAATTTTTTGAGTATAATTTAGATCTACTTAATAGGGAAGAAAAGTTTGGGGCATTGCTAATGCAATTTCCTTATTCATTTGGATTTAATAATGCAAACGTAAATTATTTAAATAAATTATTTGAAGTATTTCAATTATATGAAAAAGTGCTGGAAGTACGCCATAATTCTTGGAATAACAAAGACGCTATTCAGTTTTTAGCAGAAAGCAACGTAAGTTTTTGTGCGGTAGATCAACCAAAAATCGGTAATTCGATATCTCTTATTCCTGCAATAACCGGCAATATCTTATATCTTCGTTGCCATGGCAGAAATGTTGAAGGTTGGAAAGAATCTATTGGTAATTTTGGTAAGGCTCAAACTTATGGCGAGCAAAATGAAAGATACAATTATCTATATTTACCCGGCGAAATTACCGAAATTGAAAATAGAATTCGTGAAGTATATGATAAAGTAAAAAAAGTGTTTATAATACTGAATAATCATCCTACGGGCAATGCCGTAGCTAATGCTTTTGAATTTATGTATTTATTGAACAACCGCACTAAAATTAAAATTCCTGAAACTACTATAAGAACTTTTCCAAGATTAGAAAAAATTAGAGCTTGATACAAAATGCGGATTATTTTTCATTTAGATCTTGATGCTTTTTTTGTTTCTGTAGAGCGTATTATTAATCCGGATTTAGAGGGAAAACCCGTAATCGTGGGGGCAGATCCTAACGGAAGAGGGGTGGTTTCTGCATGCTCTTACGAAGCCCGAGAGTATGGTTTGCATTCTGCAATGCCAATTGGACAGGCATATAAACTCTGTCCCCACGGAATTTATTTACACGGACATTATAAAGAATACGAAAGATATTCTGAGGCTGTTGAAAAAATTTTAATGAAATATGCTCCAATTTTAGAGCAGGCATCTATTGATGAGTTTTATATGGATTTTACAGGTACCACAAAAATTTACGGCAACATACTTAGCTTTGCAGAAAGACTGCAAAGGGAAATATGGGACTTGCTAGGGCTACCTTGTTCAATCGGAATAGGAACCAATAAGACTATAGCCAAAATTGCTTCGGATTGTTATAAACCAAAAGGTATTACTTATGTTATTCCAGGGTTAGAGAAAGAATTTTTGGCAAACATGCCTTTGGAAACTATTCCCGGTGTTGGTAAAGTAACTATAAAACATTTTAATGAAAAAGGTTTTTATAAAATAAAAGATATAACCTCAATCCCCAAAGAGTATTTTTCCGTAACATTTGGAAAATCGGGAGTCGATATTTGGGATAAGGCTAACGGATATGGTAATAACATACTAAGCATTACACATACTCGAAAAAGTTTGTCTAAAGAGACTACTTTTGATACTGACGTAATAGACAAAAAGAAACTGGAGCAAACTTTATTTGAATTAAGCGGTAAAGTATGTCAGTTATTACGCAACGAAGATTGGGTCGCTTCTACTATCACTTTGAAATTACGATATACAGATTTTATAACTATTACAAGGGCAAAAACCTTACGATCGGCAACAGATTCAGATGATATTATTTATTCGACAATTTTAAGATTATTTAGAACAGAATATACGAGAAGAGTAGGAATACGTTTGCTTGGAATATCTTTAAGTAATTTGCGTGAATATGTCGAACAAGATCCAATTTTTGAAGACACCGAAGTAATGAAAAAGAGAATGTATAGAGCCGTATCTAAAATTCGAGATAAATTCGGCTTTGAATCAATAATAGTAGGGAAGTTCTAAATATGTTTTCGTTACATACACACTCAAACTATTCGTTACTAAGCGGAGCAATGACTATTGAAAAGTTAATAGGATTTGCAAAAAGAAATAGTTCAGGTTATGTATCGCTTACAGACGAAAATTCGATGTACGGGTTAATTAAATTTGCTAAAACTGCAAAAAGCGAAAAAATAAAACCCGTTCTCGGTACTCAAATAAAGGTTGGAAACGATAGCGTTATTTTAATTGCAAAAAACAATTTGGGTTACAGCGAAATATGCAAAATTATAACTGCAAAAAAATTAAAAGCGGATTTTTCGATAATTTCAATGTTATCCCAAGTTTCTTCAAATATTTTTACAATAATTAATTCAATAGAGTTAATTAAACAATTAATAGAAAAAGGAATTAATTTAGAAAATGTTTATGCCGAATTAATAATTACCGATAAGGCAAAAAAAAACACAAGATTACTTTTTGACTTTGCAAAAGAAAAGAAAATAAAAATTATGGCTTCTAATCCTGCTTATTTTGAAAAAAGGGAAGATTACGTAATTCACAAAGCATTGACAGCAATTAAACTGAACAAAACGATTGCAAATTTAACAGAAGACGAGATAGAAGATCCAGAATATTATTTAAGAAGCCCTGAAGAATTAAATAACATTTGGAAGGCTATACCTGAGGCAATGTGGAATACCGATGAAATAGTTAGACAATGTAATGTTAATTTAGAATTTGACAAATACAAATTTCCCGAATTTAATTTAAATGGCGAGGAAACTGCCTTTTCCTATTTGTGGAAAGTTAGTTTTCGAGGGTTATCCGAAAGGGTGAAACCGATTACGGAAAAGGCTGTAAAACGTCTTCAATATGAATTAGAGGTTATAGACGATTTAGGTTTTTTAGATTATTTTTTGGTTGTATGGGATATTGTTAGAGAAGCAAAAACACGAAGAATGGTAAGCATAGGCAGAGGCTCTGCAGCAAATAGCTTGGTAGCATATTGTTTGGGTTTTACACAAATAAACCCGTTAAATCACGACCTATATTTTGAACGATTTATGAACAGGGGAAGGCTTTCTCCGCCTGATGTTGATTTAGACTTCTCTTGGAAAGAGCGAGATAGGTTAGTGAGATATATTTTTGAAAAATACGGTTACGATAAAGTAGCAATGATTTCTACTATAGTCACTTTTAGAGCAAGAAGTGCATTTAGAGAAGTAGCAAAAGTATTTGGAATAGCCGAAAATGAAATTTCAAAATATAGTAGACTGATTCCCTGGACAAGTGCAGAAAATTTACCGATACTTGCACAAAAATTTCCGGAATCAAGAAAGCTTGATTTTTCAAACGATCCGTGGAAAAGTGTAATTGAAATTGCATCAAAAATTGCCGGGTTTCCGCGACATTTAAGCATTCACCCAAGCGGAATTGTGATAACTAAAGAATCTATTACTAATTATGTGGCACTAGAATATGCGGGGAACAAAGGATTAGGAGTAATAATTACGCAACCTGACATGTATTCAATAGAAGAGTTAGGTTTAATTAAAATTGATCTTTTAAGCCAACGTTCGTTAGGCGTTTTACGAGACACTCTCGACAAAGTTGAGAAGTTGTACAACAAAAAGAAAATTAACGAAACACCCCAGATTAAACCGACAAACATATATAATTTAATTACAAGAAAGTAAAATTTATGTAATAACAAAATAGAAATGTCACAGTTTCAGCAATTTAGAAATGTCATTAATGAATAATGTTCATTAATTATTTTTTGTTTTAGGGGTAACGAAGGAGGACGTAGTCCGACTGAAGTTACCCCT
>JAEXOD010000125.1 GCA_023447335.1 Bacteroidota bacterium | reverse complement strand
ACATTAGGCGAGGGAATAAAAACTACAGGCAATCCCAAAAAAGCAGCCTCAGCAATTGTAGTTGCACCTGCTCTGGCAATTATTAAATCTGCTGCCGAGTATGCTTCTCCCATATTATTAATAAAGGCAAAAACTTTAATTGTATCACAATTATATTTCGAATATCTTTCGTAATAATTGCCGCCACACTGCCAAATTATATTAATATTTTCGGCTTTAATTTTTTCTATATTGTTTTCAATAACCGTATTAATTGTTTTTGCACCTAAACTTCCGCCTAAAATTACCAAAGTCGGATTTGTATTTGATATACCAAACAAATTTTTAGCCGTAATTTTATCACTTTTTTTAATATTAATTCTTAATGGATTTCCATATAATAGAAGTTTTTCGGTACATCTAAAGTACTTTTTGGAATCCTCAAATGATATATAAATTTTATCAGCCTTTTTTTCTAACAATCTATTCGTCATTCCGGGATAGCTATTTTGTTCCAATAAAACAATTTTAGCGCCGATTAGTTTTGCAGCCCACATAATAGGACCGCTAACATATGCTCCGCTACCAATTGCCGCGTGCGGTTTGTATTTAACACACACATAAAGCGATTTTATTAAAGAAATAAATAGTTTATAGAAAAAAGTTACGAATTCTAAACTTAACTTTCTGGGCATCCCACTAATACTTAAAGGAATAAAATCATACCCCAATGAAGGAATAACTCTAGATTCAATTTTATTTTTAGTCCCCACAAATAGAATATTTGCCTCAGGCATTTCATTCTTTATCTGTTCTGCTACGGCTACAAGCGGGAACAAATGTCCTCCTGTTCCGCCACCGGCGAAAATAAAATTGAATGTCCCTTTAGTTGGTAACTTCATTTGTAACCTCCGCAGCCATTAAACTTTCTTTTTCGCGGGCATATGTTAAAGCAATATTAACAATAATTCCAACTGCTCCCGAAAAAGCCATTATCGATGTACCGCCAAAACTAATAAACGGCAAAGTTATCCCTGTTACCGGAGCAGCTCCGGAAACTACAGCCATATTTACAAATGCATTTAAACTAATTACCAAAGTTAATCCAAACCCCAATAACTGTCCGAACCGATCTTTACATTTGTATGAAATTATTACTCCCAAAGTCATTAATGTTAAATATACTAATAGCACAAAAATTGTTCCGAGAAAACCAAATTGTTCACCTATAATGGCATAAATAAAATCACCATACGCTTCCGGCAAAAACATATCGCTTTGTCTATTATTTGCAAGACCCCTACCGTTTAATCCTCCGCTACCTAATGCAATATTAGCCTGATAAGTTTGGATATTAATCTCGGTGTTTTCAGTCATACCCAAAAATTGATAGATTCTTGCTCTTCCGTGACTATATGACATCAGAACGGAAGCTCCGATAACCGAAACTATGGCTATAGTAATTCCTAGATGTTTTAGACTTGCACCGGATACAAACAAAAGAGAAAATCCCACAGCAATTATCAAAATACTTGTACTTAAATTAGGCTGAAGAATTATAAAAAATACCGTTAAACAAATCCAAAACAACACAGGTAAATAACCCCGTTTAAAATCTTTAATCATTTCCCCTTTTTTATCAATCAGATTAGCCAAGTGAATAACAATAAAAATTTTAACGAATTCTGAAGGTTGAAACGAAAAACCACCAATATTTATCCAGCGGGAAGCCCCTTTTATGTTTATACCGGCAATTAAAGTATAAATTAAAAAAAGCAATCCAACCCCAAGTAAAATTTTTGAAAATTTCCTATACTTATTGTACGGGAAAAGTATTGTGAATGCCAGAGTTACTATTCCAAAACCCACTTTTACTAAATGATTAAATATCATCGAATAATTTTTACTTATTCCCGAAGTAGCACCCAAAATCATAACAATTCCGCTTACAACTAAGGCAAGAATAATAATAATAAATACACGAGATATCACTTTCATTGTCATAATTTTTTTACTATATTTTTAAATACTTGACCTCTATGTTCGTAATTATTAAACATATCAAATGAAGCACAAGCAGGTGATAATAAAACTATGTCTCCGTTTTCAGCCTCTTTTTCGGCTGATACTAAACAATCTTCTAAATCTTTCTTTATTTCTGTCGGTACTATTTCGTTAAAATAGTTATAAACTTTATTTGCCGATGAGCCGATTGCATATATTTTTTTTACATTATTTTGCACCGGTAATTTGATTTGATTATAATCATTCCCCTTATCTTTTCCCCCCAATATTAAATAGATCGGATTGTTAAAACTTCTAAGTGCGTACCATACCGCATCTACGTTTGTAGCTTTACTGTCATTTATATATTTAACACCCTTTATCTCTCTAACAAATTCAAGCCTATGTTCTACGCCGGGAAATGTATTTAATGATTCTTTTATTTTTTCGTTTTCTATTCCCATTAATTTTAATACTGAAACAACAGCCAAAGCATTATATAAATTATGCTCCCCTTTTAAACTTAAATCCGATACGCTGCATACTTCTTCGGAGATCCCGCTTTTTGAAAAATAGATTTTATCTGAGATAGAATATGCACCGTTTTTAACTTTTTGTTTTATCGAAAAATAAATTTTATTAACGCGACTATTTCTATTTTCATATTCTTTAATTTTTTCATCATCTCTGTTTATAATGAAATAATCGTTTTCATCTTGGTTTTTACATATTAAAAACTTAGACAATGCATATTTGTCAAAACTATTTTCATATCTATCCAAATGATCCGGAGTGATATTAATTAATACCGAATATTTCGGTTTAAATGTATCAATAAAATCCAATTGAAAACTTGATATTTCAAGTACCGAAAACTCATCTTTTGTTGTAAAATCAGCAAATTCACTAAATGCATTTCCGATATTTCCGCCAACTTTAGAAACTAATCCACAACTGTTAATTGCGTAATTCATTAATGAGGTCGTAGTTGTCTTACCGTTAGTTCCGGTAATTGCAATAATAGGCGAATCACAAAACCAAGATGAAAATTCAATTTCGCTTATAACATATATTTCACGTTTTGTAGCTTCCTTTAATACATTGCTATCTGTCGGAACACCCGGACTTGTAATTAAAACATCACAATCAAATACTCTATCAGTGTGTAAACCGAATTCAAATTCAATCCCTTCTTTAAGTAAAATCTCTTTGGCTTCGGTAAGTTTTTCTGCATCCCCCATGTCACTCACAAAGGGAATTGCACCTAATCTTTTGGCCAATTTAGCAGCACCTAAACCGCTGCGTACGGCTCCTAATATTGTAATTTTTTTATCTTGAATATTTCTCATCTTATCTTAAATGATGCTAAACTTATTAATGTTAAAATAATTGTAATTATATAAAATCTTATAACTATTTTGGGTTCGCTCCAACCTAATAATTCAAAATGGTGATGAATAGGAGCCATTCTAAATATCCTTTTTCCTTCACCGTATCTTTTTTTTGTATATTTAAAATATAAACGTTGTAAAATTACCGAGATTGTCTCCATAAAATAAATACCCCCTAAAATAGGAAGCAGTAACTCTTTCTTAATTAAAATTGAAATAACCCCTAAAGCACCGCCTAATGCTAACGAGCCTGTATCCCCCATAAAAACTTGTGCCGGATAAAAATTAAACCATAAAAATCCCAGTCCTGCTCCTATTAATGCAGCAATAAATACAGTTAATTCGCCGCTATACGGTAAATACATAATATTTAAATAATCACTATAAATTACGTTCCCTGATACGTAACAAATAACCGCCATAGCAAGCATTACAATTAACATCGTACCCATAGCAAGTCCGTCTAACCCGTCCGTTAAATTTACGGCATTTGAAGTTGCCGTTATTATAAATATAACAGCCGGAATATAAGCATAAGAAAAATCAAAGTTCAAGTTTTTGAAAAAAGGTAACGTGGTTTCGGTAGTATAACTGCTAAATTCAGGTAAAGAATAAATTGCTATTCCCACAATTAAACCGATAAAAAACTGCCCTAATAGTTTATATCTGGCAATTAATCCTTTCGGTTTTTTTCTAACTACTTTCAAATAATCATCATAAAACCCTACTATACTTAACCATACCGTAACTGCCAAAGTTAACAAAATATAGCTACTCTTTAAATCAGCCCATAATAATACCGGAATAACAACAGATAATATAATAATTATACCTCCCATTGTAGGAGTACCTGCTTTGGGTTTATGGGACTGGGGTCCTTCTTCTTTTATTGTTTCGCCTATTTGTTTCTTTTTTAAGTAGTTTATTATTTTTGGTCCAATATAAAATGCCAAAAACATAGACGTAATTGCAGCCAAAATTGATCTAAATGATAAATACTTAAAAATATCAAAACCCGGCGGAGAATACTGTTTGTTTAAATAATTAAATAAGTAGTATAGCATTTTAGCTCGCTCGCTCCGTAATAATTGGTATAAATTGTTCCATTTTCATTCCGCGTGAACCTTTTAGCAGTATTAGGCTATCTTCAATATTTATGTGTAATAATTTATTTTCTAACGTCTTTCTGTCTTCAAAGTGTTCGCTTTTAAATCCTAATTTTAACAATTCGGTATTTGTAACCTTTGTTGCTTCACCTACCAATAATATTGTATTGATATCAGAATTTGCAATAGTTTTTGCTAATTCTATATGTTTTTGTTGTGTATATTCTCCCAATTCAAACATATCTCCTAAAACAACAATTTTGTTTTTCTTAACTTTTATTGAATTAACCAATTCAATTGCAGCTTTCATACTCTCCGGATTTGCATTATATGTATCATCAATAATTAACGTATTTTTTAATTCAGATACGTTTAATCTACCTTTTACAAATCCAAGTTTTGAAATTCCCGAAACTATTTCTTGATCAGTTAGTCCTAACTTAATTGCAATTACTACTGCTGATAAAACATTCTTTGCCGAAGTAACTCCGTAAACCGGAAGAGTTGTATTGATTTCTCTATCATTAAAATTTATTTTTAGCTTTGTTCTACCGTAATCATCAACACCCAATATTTCCCCTTTAATATCTGCATTGCTTTCAAAACCAAAAGTAATTTTATTTTCAATTCCATAACATTTAGTAGCTAATAATTTATCATCATTATTAACAAATATAAGCCCGTTGTTTTTTAAAGTCACCTCAAATAAGGCATATTTTTCATTCAATACACCGTTTCTATCTATCAAATATTCAAGATGTGAATCCCCGATTAAAGTAATTAGTGCAAAATCGGGAATTGCAATTTGTGAAGTATAAGCAATTTCACCAAAATGGTTAGTCCCTAATTCTAAAACTAAATAATCAATGGTTTTATCCGTAGATAAAATTGTTAAAGGAACACCTATATGATTATTATTATTATATTCTGTTTTTTGAACCTTATATTTTTCAGAAAGCAATATGGATAAAAATTCTTTTGTAGTAGTTTTTCCGTTACTTCCGGTTATTCCGATAATTTTGGCATTAATTTTTCTTCGCCATAGTTTTGCTATTTCCCCTAATGCTAAAGTTGTATCACTATAAGATATTACAACACCGCTAAAGTTTGTAGCTTTTTCTAATTCATTTTCGGAAATAATTACACCCACTGCTCCGCATTTATCAACGGAATTAATAAAATTGTGACCATCAAAATTTTCGCCTTTTATAGCAATAAATAAGCTGCCTTCTTTAACTATGCGGCTATCAATAACCACATTGTCAAATAATGTATTCACATCCCCTTTTATTAACTTAAATCCGGGAACGCAAATTATTTCATTAGCACTTATTGTTATTTTATTCATAAATTTAAATATTCCGTTACTTTTTCTTTATCACTAAAGTGAGATCTTACTCCGTTAATTTCTATATAATCCTCATGTCCTTTTCCTGCAACAAGTATAATTGCATTATTGGGAGAATTAGTTATAGCATATTTTATTGCTTCTTCTCTATCCACAAATATTTTATAATTATCCCCATTAATTCCTTTTACTATATCGTCAATTATTAAATTTGGATCTTCCGTTCTCGGATTATCCGAAGTAACAATTGCCATATAACTCATAGTGCTTGCAATATTCCCCATTATAGGGCGTTTTGTTTTATCCCTGTCTCCTCCGCAGCCAAAAACTGTATAAACCGGAAAGTTTTCTTTGTTAATTTCCTTAATTGCATTTAAAGTGTGTTGTAAACTTTCAGGTGTATGCGAATAATCTACAATTGCTTTTTTATTCCCCTTGCTTACAACTTCAAATCTACCAGGAACTTGGGGTGTTTTTTTAATAGCCTTTATTACCTTATTAACATCCATTCCGCTTGCAACTCCCGCAGCAAACGCACTGCATGCATTATATGCGTTAAAAACACCTATTAACGAAGTTTCTAACTGATATGAATCATTATTGTAAGTAACTTTAAATTTTGTGCCGTTCAAGGAATAAACTACATCTGAAATTCTGAAATCGGCTGCTTTGCTAATTCCGAATGTAACTATTTTTGCTTTGCAATTTTTAACAAGTTTTTTGCTTGCTTTATCATCAGCATTTACAATTGCATAAGCTTCCGGTTTTAGTCCGTCAAACAACTTTTTCTTTGCTTTTAAATAATTTTCTACTGTACCGTGGAAATCAAGATGATCATGGGCAAGATTTGTGAATATTGCAATATCAAAATCTAGATTATCAACTCTATGTAAATCAAGTGAGTGGGATGAAACTTCCATTACTGCCGCTTTGCAACCTGCACTAATCATTTCCGAAAAATAACGGTTTAAATCATATGCTTCAGGTGTAGTTAACTTGCTATCTATTTGTTTTGAACCTATATCAATTTTTATTGTACCAATCAAACCGCATTTATTATCACCAAAAACCGATTTTATAAAATTTGTAGAAGTTGTTTTTCCTTTTGTACCGGTAATACCGATAAGAGTAATCCTTTCGGTAGGATTATCATATAAAGCTACAGAAATATCAGCAAGTGCTTTTCTAGAATTTTCTACTAATATTTTTACACACCCGCTATGAATAAACAACTGCTCCGGAGCAAACGAATTATCTTCCAAAACAACCGCTGAGGCACCGTTATTAATCGCATCAATTATAAATTTGTGTCCGTCAGTTTTATAGCCTTTTATTGCAAAAAACATTGTTCCCTTTTTTACATTTTTGCTGTTAATTGAAATACTATCTATTTCGTTTAACTCGGCTTTTCCGGTTACTTGAATAACTTTAACTTTATTTAGTAATTGCGATAAACGTTTTTTCATTCTGCTATCACCTTTTTAACGGGTTGACATTCAATTGTGCATAAAGTGTTATGATTTATTCTTTTGCCGGCATTAACAGACTGATTTATTACTTTACCTTTTCCGTTTACTTTATACTTTATTCCTAATTCAGTTAATATTGCAACCGCATCACGCATACTTAAGTTAACTAAATTTGGCATTCCGTTTTCAATTTTATATTCTATTTTCTTTTTATTTTCATTCTTTTTTGAAACATCACTATAAACATTAGAAACTGTATTAGTCTTTTCTTTTTTAAGCTCATCTTTTAATACTGATGCTGATTTAATTGTAAAACCCGGACGTAAGCTATAATCTGTTTCTACAATCCTATCCGAAACATTTTTAAATATCGGTGCTGCAACACTTCCGCCATATTTTGCTTTTTCAGGTGAACTAACCATAATATAGCAAACTATTTTGGGTTCATCAACCGGGAAAAATCCGACAAACGATGTAAAATAGCTACTTTTTGAATAAGAATTATTTTCTAACCTTTGCGTTGTACCTGTTTTACCGCCGACTTTAATATTTTCTATTTTTGCATTTTTTGCCGTACCGTGTTCCACGACGTCATACATAAAATTTTTAATTAAATTAGATGTTTTTTGACTTATAATATTTCTAAGTTTTATCGGCTTAAATTCTTCAACAATGTTATCGTTATATTTAATTTGTTTAATAAGTTGCGGTTGATATAAAGTACCTCCGTTTACTAAAGCACAATATGCCGAAACTACTTGAATAGGAGTTACTAATACTTCATATCCAAATGACATAAACATTTTTGTTAATTTATTAAATCTATCCGGTCGTTTTAATAGTCCTGCTGATTCACTAGGTAATCCGATAGATGTTTGATTCCCAAAACCGAAATCACGTAAATATTTATAAAACACTTCTTTATCTAGTCTATCACTTAAAACAGCCATCCCTATGTTACTACTATTAACAACAATATCTTTTACGGAAAGTGATGAATACTCGTGAGTATCTCTAATTTTTACTCCGCTTATTGTATATGTTCCGTTAAAAGTATTTACATATTCACTTTGCCTAACTTTGTTTTCTTCAAGTAAAATACTCATAACAATTGGTTTTATGGTACTACCGGGTTCATAAGGGTCTGTAAGTGCTCTATTTTTTCTTTCTTCACCGGAATATTCATTATATTTATTTGGATCAAAAACTGGATAGTTTGAAAGAGCTAAAACTTCACCGGTATTTGGATCCATAATAATACCCGTAGCAGCTTGACCGCCATACTGCTCAATCCCTTTTTGTATTTCTTCTTCTAATATTTTTTGATAAGATGCATTAATAGTTAAACTTACAGTTGCCCCGTTTTTAGGTCTTTGAGATAACTTTTCATCAATTGTAACTAAGTTACCAAACACATCACATTCAATAGTTAAGGTTCCGTTTTCACCTTTTAATATTTTATTAAATTGTTTTTCCAGCCCCTCTTTACCGTTAAAATTTTTATCAACATAACCCAAAATATGACCGGCTAATTGACCATACGGATATACTCTTGTATTGTCTTCCTTCTTTATCAATGGATCTATAACAAAGTTACTTAGTAAAATAGCTTTATCTTTTGGAACTTTCTCTTCCAATAGAATATTTCTATTTCCTTGTTTTATTAGATTTGCATAATAGTTTTTACTTTTTCCGAATACTCTACTAAAAGTTTTTAGCAAAGTATCTCTATCTTTATTGCGAACAAGCATTCTTTTATCAACATAGTAAGATTTTTCATCTTTAGAATAAGCCAAAATCTCACCGTTTCTATCTGTAATTACTCCTCTATCCGCAAGTGCGGGAATAGTTCTTTTTTGCTGCTTTTCTGCTAAATATAACCATTTATCATGTTCTTCAATTTGAGTTTTATATAAATGCATTACAATTCTTACAGGAAGAGCAAGGATAATAAAGAATAATAAAACGATAATTCTGCGATTATTCATAAATACTATGTAATCTTTTTTCTAAACTTTTTATTTTATTTTTTGATAAATTAATTTCAATTATGCCTTCATTATTATATTCTAATTTTAGGCTATCAACGGCAATTTTTACTATTCTATTTTCAGAACTTAACTTTTGAATTTCAATCATTCTTTCATTTATTTTTTCGGAGACAAGTTTTAAGCTGTCTTCCATAGTAACTTTTTGCTTTGTAAGTTTACGTATCTCCAAAGAAGATACAATATAAACCGATAATACTACCGCCACAAAGACAAATAATAAAATTGATTTAATTAAAAATTTATTTTTCATAGTTTTTCTGCAACTCGTAACTTGGCACTTCTACTTCTTCGGTTAAAATTTATTTCTTCACCGTCAGGAACTATAGGCTTTTTAGTTACAAGTTTTAATGTTTGTTTTTTATCGCAAACACAAATCGGAATATTGGGAGGACAGATA
>JAEXOD010000055.1 GCA_023447335.1 Bacteroidota bacterium | reverse complement strand
ATATTCCGGCTTGCATGTAAGATTTAAGGAAGAAGGAATAAGAAAAATAAGAGCTTATAGCAATAATAAAACCATTAATGAATTTAACTTTGTTAATTCTATCGATTCTTTAGAAATTCCGAATAAGCAATATCTTAGTGTTTTAAAGATCCACAAATCCATTTATTACGGTAAAAATGATAAATTTATGTTTGTAAAAAAACATGAAATTAAATATTTCGGTAAACTATTTGATATCATTAAAAAGAAACAAATCGGTGATACTATTTATATATTATGCATAAGTGATATAAATGAGGACATGCTTGAAAAATCTTACTTAGAGCATTTTTTTGCAGATAAAAATAGCAATAGTAAAAATCAACCGATTAAGAATATTGTATCAAAACTACATTTTGACGGATACTTAGAAAATAGATTAAAAATGCCGATTATTCAAAACGAAAGTAAAAAATATCCCCATGTTTTTGCTTTTCTTATTGAAACTGTTTTGGATATTCCGGTTCCTCCTCCAAAACATTTTGTTTAAGCGATAGATTTATTTTAAAGATTGTTTTGATAATTATTAAGTTATCAAATTATTACATTTTAAACAAAATGACGGAATTATTATGCATAAAATTAAAATATTAACAATGCTAATTATGATTAGCACTTTATTATCCGGACAAAGTATTACAATAAAAGATACGATGAAATATCAAATGGCACCAATTACGGTTACGGCAACAAGATATGCGGAAAATATTATTGAAATTCCTTATGCTGTTACAGTATTACCCAAAGAACAATTGACTATATCAAAAGGGTATGGTTTGGATGAAGTACTTAACAGTGTTCCCGGTGTACTAACTCAATCCCGTGCGGGAACTCAAGATGTTAGAATCGTAATAAGAGGATTTGGCGCAAGAGGTGCCGGAGATAGATCGAATAGCGGCACATCAAGAGGAATTAGAGTAATGATGGACGGAATTCCGGAAACCGAACCGGACGGAAGAACTTCTTTTGATAATATAGATATAACAAATGCAGAAAACGTTGAAGTTATTAGGTCTAATGCTTCTTCAATTTGGGGCAATGCTGCAGGAGGAATTGTCAACATCTCAACCATTCCAGAATTTAGCAATTACTTTTTTAACATAAAAGGATTTACAGGAAGTTTTGGATTTAGAAAACTTAATGTTCAAGCCGGAAAAGAATTTTCTAATGGTAAAATATTTGGTACTTATTCGCAAAGTAATTATGACGGCTGGAGGCAACACAGCAGCGGAAAGAGAACCGTTATAAACTTAGGAATTATTTCTAATCTAAGCGATGTAACGAAAATGGGGTTCTTTGCTGTAGGAACGAGCAATTTATTTAGAATTCCAGGTCCGTTAACTTTTGCGGAATATGAAAAAGATGAAACGATTGCTAACTCAACATACCTAAAAAGGGATGAGAGAAGATATAACAGATTAGGAAGGATAGGAGCTACTTTTGAGCATAAGATAACCCAAAATGATGAAATTTCTGCTATGATGTATGTGAATCCTAAATATTTACAACGTTCAGAAAGGAATACGTTTAGAGATTTTACACGATATCATTTCGGAGGAAATATTATATATCGTCATATTAATAATTTTAGTGAAAATTTGCATAATAGTTTTAGTATGGGTATTGATGAAGCATATCAAGACGGTGCAATTCTTTTTTATACGCTTTCATCTACAATGGGGCGCGGTGAAACTTTAAAAGATAATAAAAGGGAAGGAGCAAATACATTTGGAGCTTTCTTACAAAACGAATTACGAATAAATGAAAAAGTAAGTATACTAATCGGCGGTCGTTATGATAATGTAACTTATTATAGTGAAAGTTTTATAGATCCCAAATTAGGATTACAAAATAAATCATTTGAACATTTTACTCCAAAAGCCGGTTTTACTTACTTATTCACACCATCGCATAGTATTTATTTTAACCTGGGCGGTGGTGTTGAGGTTCCTGCTGGAAATGAAACCGATCCGGCAATTACAGGGGTTGATCTAATTAATCCTTTACTTGAACCAATAGTTTCCACCACATATGAAATTGGAACCAAACATATATTTTATATCGGAAAAGAAAACTTAGTTCAATCATTGTCTTATGATATTGCTTTATACTATATTGATATAAAGAGCGATATTATACCCTATAACAGCGGCAAATTTTATATTACGGCAGGAAAAACTCATAGAACAGGTATTGAAATTGGAACAAATATCCAATTAAAACACGGGTTTAATCTATTAGGTTCGCTGACTTATTCAGAAAATAAATATGACAATTATATTGTTGATTCAACATACGGAGCAAAATATTCCGACTACAAAGATAATAAAGTAGCCGGAATACCTGATATGTTCTACTCGGCTACAGTTTCATATACTCCTGACTATTTTAGAAATGCATTTATTAGCATATCATTTAACGGAATGGGTAAATATTTTGTGGATGATGCAAACTTAATTGAAGTACCCAATTATAATATAATTAACGCATCATTAGGAATTAAAGAATTCTGTTTAATTAAAGATAAGTTAAATGTAGCTTGCTTTTTTTCCGTAAATAACTTAACAAATAAAAAATATGTTGCAAGTGCTTTTATCAATCCCGATTTAGACAGCAAAACAAAAGCTCCGATATATATTGAACCTGGGTTAGAGCGTAATTATGTTTTTTCTTTAAGTTTTGGTATTAATTAATACTATATACTGTTTTTGCTAATGTTAGCCCCATCCAAAAATGAATGCGGGCTAACTTTTTTAATAAGAATATTTTATTGTTATATTTACATCTCTAATCAATTTTATTTATCCTTTGTTATTGATATACTGTTATGAATAAATATTTTCTAGTTTTTATAGGAGCCGGGCTTGGCGGAATAATTAGATTATTTTTTTCATCAAAAATAAATGAATTTATTCCTTATTTTCCATTGGGAACATTGGTTGTTAATGTTTTAGGTAGCTTTTTAATCGGGTTTATTATATTCGGACTTGCTGATAAACAATTAATAAGCAGTGATTTAAAAGTTTTTTTAACTGTGGGGATTTGCGGCGGGTTTACTACTTTTTCAACATTTTCATATGAAACATTACAACTCTTTAAAAATTCAGAGTTTTTACTTGCAGGATTAAATATTTTACTCTCTTTGATTTTAACATTATTAGGTGTATATTTAGCATATATTATCTTTAGAGGTTAATATGAAAATAGAAGGGGAAGCTAAATTATTACGCATTTTTATCGGAGAAAGTGATAAATTTAACACAGTTAGTTTATATGAAAAAATAGTTGTTGAAGCCAAAAAATTCGGATTAGCAGGTGCAACCGTTTTTAAAGGGGTGATGGGTTTCGGTGGAAATAGCACAACTATCCATTCATCTAAACTATTAACTATCTCGGCTGATTTACCCGTCATTATTGAAATTGTTGATGAAGTTGCAAAAGTAGAATCATTTATTCCGGTTGTAGATAAATTTTTTGAAGATAGTAATTGTGGTGGGTTAATTACATTAGAAAAAGTTGAAATAATTAAATATGTAAGAAGTAAAAAGTATTGAGTGATTAGTGAAAAAATATTCCCAAAGCATACTGATTTATTTTATATTAATTAGTTCGACATTTGCTCAAGGTTATGTTTATAACGGGGTTCAATTTTTTAACGAGACAAAAGAATACTTTAAAGCTCCGAGCAAATGGACCATGACTGATATTATTATTTTAAGTTCTGTTGCTGGTGCTTCTTACGGATTAATGTATGCTGATGAAAGTGTTAAAAATATTGCAATTAAGAATGGTGAAGATAATAATACTTGGTATTACGAAACCGCCAGAGTTTTTGGAGAACCTTATTTTTCTCCGATTTTAGGAACAGCCTTTTTGATTTCTGGTTCTATTACGCAAAATGAAGCAAATAGAAGACTCGGATTTGAGATTTTACAATCAGTTTTTTATACCGGAATTACTACCGGTTTTGTTAAAATTGGTTTTGGAAGATCGAGACCATATCAAAATAGGGGAAATCTGGATTTTCAACCTTTTTCTTCGTTGAGTGATTCTGATTTATCACTACCTTCAGGGCATACCTCGTTAAGTTTTGCTTTATTTACAACTCTTTCTTTAAATGCGAAAAATAATATAATAAAAGCGGTATATTATATACCTGCGCTAATTACGGGAGTATCTAGAATAGCTTACAATAAGCATTGGCTTAGCGATGTATTTTTGGGTGCAGTTATCGGTTATGTAACAGCTCGATTTGTTCATTCGCTTCATGAAAACCCGCAAATTGATAAAACTGCAATCCCGCAGCAATCAGACTTAATAAACTTTTCAATTCCTTTATTCTAAATTAGTGACTTTTTATTTAATTAAAAAAGTGGTATTTTAAAGGCTATTCTAAAATATCATTGGCAAAATTTTAACATGAGTATCGAAAAAGAAATTAATAAAAGAAAGACCTTTGCAATTATTAGTCACCCTGATGCAGGTAAAACCACTTTAACTGAAAAACTTCTACTTTACAGTGGAGCAATAAACATTGCAGGTGCCGTAAAATCTAATAAAATTACAAAAACTGCTACATCAGATTTCCTTGAAATAGAAAAACAAAGAGGAATTTCAGTTGCGACATCGGTACTTTCGTTTTCTTATAATGATTGTAAAATTAATTTATTAGATACTCCCGGTCATAAAGATTTTGCCGAAGATACTTATCGCACTCTTACAGCTGTAGATAGTGTAATTTTAGTTATTGACTGTGTAAAAGGTGTAGAGGAACAAACAGAAAAATTAATGAATGTTTGTCGTATGCGGAATACTCCGGTAATTATTTTTATTAATAAGCTTGATAGAGAAGGAAGACCCCCGATCGAATTATTAGATGAGATTGAAGCAAAATTGGGGATTAATACAAGACCCATGACTTGGCCCTTAGGGATGGGTGCTAGTTTTAGAGGAGTTTATAATATCTATAAGAATACATTCAACTTTTTCATTTCGAATAAACAAAAAGTGGAAGATGAAGTTCAGACATTTAACGGACTCGATGATCCGGAGTTATATGATTTATTTGGGCAAGAAGCCGAAAAGCTAAAAGAAGATATAGAGCTTATTGACGGAGTTTATCACCCGTATGATGAAAAATTATATCAAGACGGAGAATTATCACCGGTATTTTTTGGAAGTGCATTAAACAATTTTGGTATAAAAGAACTTTTAGATACTTTTGTTACAATAGCTCCTGCACCAAAATCTCGGTTAACAACAGAAGGATTATTGCAACCAACCGGAGAAGAGTTTAGCGGCTTTGTATTCAAAATTCAAGCGAATTTAGACCCACGCCATAGAGATAGAATAGCTTTTTTAAGAGTGTGCAGCGGAAAATTCGAACGAAATAAGTTTTATCACCATGTAAGGTTGGATAGAGATATAAAATTTCCAAATCCGGCTAGTTTTATGGCTCAAAGTAAGAACTTAATTGAAGATGCATATCCGGGTGACGTAATAGGTCTATATGACAGCAATATATTTAAAATTGGGGATACCTTAACTGAAGGTTCCAAATACATGTTCAAAGGTATTCCTCGCTTCTCTCCTGAAATATTTAAAGAACTTAGAAATACCGACCCTTTTAAAACTAAACAGTTAGAAAAAGGAATAAGTCAATTAACTGATGAAGGACTTGCACAATTATTCATTCACAGCTACGGAAATAGGAAGGTTATCGGAGTAGTAGGGGAATTGCAGTTTGATGTAATAAAATATCGTTTGTTACACGAATTTGGTGCAAGTTGTGACTTTGTTCCTTATCATTCATATAGGGCTTGTTGGGTACGTTATCAAGATGAAGCTGAGATTGAAGAATTAACGAGGTTGCGTTCTAATAGTCTGTTCTATGATAAAAATAGAAATTTAGTTTATATCGCCGAAACTGAATTTTCTTTAAATATGGCAAGGCAGAAAAACCCGAAAGCAGAGTTCTTATTCAGTATTGAACATAATGACCAAACGGTAGAAATTGAATTTGAATAAAAAAGTTTATTCATTTGATAGCCCATATTCCCAAATTTGGATGTTCCGAAATAGATAGGGTTATAAAGGCTTAAGTGAGTAATGTTTCATAATTAAATATTAAACTCCCATATTTCTTTTCAATTTAGAATACGGGAGTTTAACTTAATATCTTTTAACAACCGCCGATAACACGTTTTTGTTTCTTTTCAACCGGTCCGGATTTTTTGTTTTCTTCGATTAACTTAGGAAGAACAGATGCAGCCAAAGTTCGAAATCTAAATTTATCCGCTTCAATTTTGTTTTTTGGTTCTCCGGTTTTCTTAAAGTTTAATATTTCATTGCTGAATTCTTCTAATCCGCCTTTTAATACACGAATAGATTTATAACCGGTTTCTGAAAGAATAACTGCAGTTTTAATTGCTTCTTTTTCGTTACTTGCAACAACAATTCTTTCAATTCCTTTTATTCTTAAAATTTGATTCGGCTCTTTTTCGAATAAATTATCAATCGTAATTAAAGTTGAATTCGGAAGTTTAAATTTATCGAATTCTTTGCTTGTTCTAAAGTCTAAAATCTGTATTCTATTATCTTTGTCCATTAGTCTGAATGCTAATTCATCGCTATCAATATAGTTTATTATATGACTATTGACAAACGATTCATCTTCAACTTTTACTTTTAAATCATCCTTTTTATCAGTAAAAATAAAAGTTGAAATTGCTAAAACTAAACCAACTAAAGCTAAACTGACATAGTAAGGGGTAAATCTTATTTTAGGAGCTTCAGTTTTATTAACTTTGTTTTCAACAATAGAGACAGCCCAAAATGCTGTTAAAGCTACAATTGCCAACAAAAACGCAAATATAGACTGAGGAATTCCAAGTGTATCAAAAATTTGCGGACTTCCCAAATTGGCTGCCTTATATAATGGCTCAAAAATAGGGTAAGCTTCTGCAAAAACAAAAACACCTAGTACTGAACCCGCAACAAATATCATAGCATCTATTTTACCGATAGCAGCTGCACAAACACTTGTACCCGGGCAAAATCCTCCTATTACAAAACCTAATCCCATTATTAATCCACCGATTATTGCAGACCAAAGAAAAGTTGGATTAATATATACTAGATTCATATCCAAATAACCAAAATGAACAAGGGCTAAAACTCCGACCATGGCAACTACGCCGGCTGTAAAAAATACTCTAAGTACCGTAAAATCATAGCCATAAAATAATCCGACTAATTTTTTTGAAGTAGAAAATCCGGCTTGTTCTAAGATTGCACCGAATAAAATACCGATTATTAAAGCTACAATAAAATTCAAGTCATTACTAATTATATCAGGCACTAAAGGTCCCATAATAAACTCCTATTAAATCCAAAATTTTCTAAAAAAGTAAGCAAACATATAAGCACCTGCAAATATTGCCATCATAGTGATAATACCGCCGGTAGATAAAACAGCCATTCCGCTTAAAGCAGCTCCGCTGGTACAACCCCTTCCAAGTTGTGATCCGATACCCCATAAAAGACCACCGATTAATGCGCCCGCAATCCTAATTTTGGTAGTTGAATGAGGTCCGAATTCAAGTTTTAAATCTAATCTGTTTGAGATTAATCCGGATAAAAATGCGCCGATAATAACACCTACAACTTCAAATACTAACCAGTTCATTAATGGATTACCGGCATGTTCTTTACTATATTCAGAATAAAATTTTGTATTCTCTGCATGTTCGGGGGTTACTGTTTCAACTGTAGCAACAGTTAAACTCTTAAAAGCTCCGCTTGCTCCTAATCCTCTTCCGGTAATATATATAGTAGCGATTAATAATAAGCCCAATAAAAATCCGGCTAAATATGGATTCATATATTGTTTTTGTTCCATAAGTTACCTCTTCTCTTCATGTTTTTGTTCTAATTCTGTTTCGTCTTCGTCTTCCAATTCTTCGTAACCTGTTAACATGGCTTTAAGATTAGATGTTACTGTTTCTCCGGTTGTAATTAAGTATAGATGAACAACAATAAAAGCTAAAAGTAAAAAGGCACCAATAGTGTGCACAATTGCAATAATTTCAAGTGATTCAATATTTAATCCTTCAATACCGTGCTTTTGGGGATAACGATATAACATGTATAATAATCCGCTTGTTACAACAACGGGTATAACTAAAATCTTCAAACCAAAATAAGTTAGTTTTTGCAATGGATTTAATTTGCTCAATACTGTTTTTTTAGTAGGATGAGGTGCATTCTTAAATATTCCGAAAAGATAATAATCTAATTGTGCTTTTATATTTTTTAGTGACGGAACATACTGTTTCCATTCACCTGTTGTAAAGTGCCAAAAAATTGCGAATATTATTAATGCTATTAATAAGTAAGCTGCAACATTGTGGTAGCGAACAGCATCTCTGAAACCGAAAAAAGTATAAGAGCCATGTATTTCAAAACCGGTAAAAGCTAAAAAGAAAATCAGTATTGCTTGTAACCAATGCCAAAATCTTTCAAATGCTTTATATACTAAAATTTGTGTTTTTTTCATTTTACGCCTCCCTTTTTATTTAATTTGCGATAAGCAATAAATCTAATAGAACCATGAATTATAACTCCAATTATTGAGAAGATTATTAATAGCCTACCAATTGTATCAACTATCGATGAATAATCTCTTCCGGGCATATAAAAATCGTTTAATCCTGCAAGTCTGCTATTTTCTCTTGTATGACATTCGTTGCAGCCAACGGTTTTATCTTTTGACGAAACCATGTGATTTACGGGCCAATACATTTTAGTAGTTATAAATGAAATTTTTCCGCTGAAAGGTAACCCAACATCGTTCATTCCGATTTTTGCTGCTTCAAGCCAATTGAAATCTTTCCAAAAAGCACCGTCTCCTTTATATTGGCTGTAAAGTTTTGGTTGAATAAGCATCTTGTTTACAGGGTCAAACGGCTGTTTGGCAATATGAATCTTAACCGGAGTAATTTTTGAATTTTGGTCATCATATGAGCCGTATAATGGATTTAGAACTAGATCTTTTGTAGTATCTTCAATAACATCTCCTTCCAAATAATGGGATGCAGTACCGTTGAACCATATGTAATCCGGCTTGACGTTTCTATCCCATTTGAAAGAACCCTTAATTGATAAATATGTATGGTTTCCCAAACTGTCATCTTCTTCGTAAGGTTCACCGTTTCTAAGTTTTCCTGCGGTTGACCAATCCCAATACATCTTTGTAGAGTTAACTTTTGCATAAATAGGAATATGGCATGTTTGGCATGCAACTTTTACGGTATGCTCGTTTAAGATGTCGTCATCATGCGGTGTTTCAGTATGGCACTGTTCGCAAGTTGACCTGTTTCTATTCATTGATGATAATGAATATAATTTACCACTAATATTATGCTCGTTAGTAGTATGGCAATCTACACAATCCATATTAACACCGTCTGTACCCATATGAACGTCAATTTCTTTTGTAGGTTCAAACATTGACATTTCAAGATCACCGTGTTTAACATTATTTCCGCCACCGCCATAAAAATGACAAACGCCGCAATTACTTCTTTTGGGGCGTCCAACATTTTTAGCAATATTGTTGAAGTCCAAAGTCATTACCGGTGCTCCGCCCATTTCATTAGCTTTGGTATATGTTTCGGTATTATCGTGACAAACTAAACAGTCAACGTTTGTACTATCTGTATAACTTTTTCCGGAATGGTCTAAACCATAACCAATATGACATTTTGCACAACTTTCTTCATTTCCTTGTGTCCCGATGCAAAAGTTATTAATCGCATTCTTTTTGCCTAAGTACACAATTCCTCGACCTTTTATATACTCCGGTCTTTCCCAATTCCAATGGTTGGAATTCATGACTTCCTTGTCCGTTTTATTATGACAAACAACACATTGTTGAGTAATTTGATGAGGTGAAGAGAATTTTTGGTTTAACATTGGAAATACCGAATGGTCTACTTTTTTAGCAGATTTTACGGAATATTTTTCCTTAAGTTTCATTAGTTTTGTCGGTTCGATATCCTTTTGGACTAAAGAACCATATAGTACCACAACTACTAAACTTATTACCGAGAGTACTAAAATTATTTTTTTCATATCTATTTATTTATTGTTTGAAATATTGTTTTATAGTCTAAAAGTTTTTTTCGTCAACCCATTTATCAAACACGTTGACAAGGATTGAAATTGCATCCGATATTTTATCTATTTCTTCTTCGGGTATGTTTTGTAAAATGTTTTGATGCAAATCATTATAACTTTTTTGTAAATTATTAATTAGGGGCTCTGATTTGGGTAATAAAGAAACGGATACATTCCTTTTGTCTTCCGAGTCTTGAGTTCTTACTATTAACTTCTTGTTTTCTAATGAGCTGATAATATGAGTAATCCTACCTGAAGTTAATTGTAATTTATCTTTAAGTTCTTTTACCGTATATGTGTTTGAATAATTAAACAACCTAAGTAAACGTACTTCAGTTGGCGATAAATTAAAGGATGCCGCAAAATAGTCTTCCTTTAAACTACATCTTCTAGTTAGATGACAAATTAATTGTGATAATTCTTCTACTTTTGTTTTCATTTTATAAACTAAAAATTCTTTTAGGGTCTAAAATAATATATAAAGATATTATTATCAAGATAAAAAAGAAAATATTATCTTTTTTTTATCTTTTTTTTTATTAAATTGTAAATAACAATTAAACTTAGGGGAAAATAATGAGAAAAGCATTACTACTGTTTTTTGTTTTGGTTTTTGTTATGGGAATGGGTAACTGTATTAGAGGACAGGAAAAAGATGAGTTCTCTTTAAAATTTGGCGGATACGTAAACTACTCTATTATTTATGATAGTAGACAAAATATTGCATTACGTGAAAATCATTTTATGGTATATCCAAAACCTGAAGTAATTAAAAACGGAGAAGATATTAATGCCGTTAGCAATTTACAGACTACTTCAATTATGACCAGGGTAAATATGAAAGTTAGCGGGGGTAAATTTTTAGGAGCTAAATCAACAGGTTTTTTGGAAACCGAATTTATGGGAAATAGCGAAACCGACGTTAACGGATTAAGAATTAGGCATGCTTATGTAGATCTAAATTGGGGAGAATGGTCGTTATTAATGGGTCATTATTGGAATCCGTTGTTTATTGTTGAAAATTTTCCTGATGTTGTGGGAGCAAATGGGGGTGCCCCTTTCCAACCTTTTGCACGTAACCCGCAAGTTAGATTAACATACCAAACAAAAGAAATAAAAGCAGTATTTGCTGCTTGCACAGAAAGAGATTTTACAAGTACGGGACCTAAAGGAACAAGCGGAGAATATTTAAGAAATTCAAAAATTCCGCAATTAGGTTTTGCCTTACAAACAAATATAGGAAATCACTTAGTAGGTATCGCAGGTGAATATTTATTGCTTATGCCTGAACCGGTTTCTTCTGCTAATTTCAAATCTACAAATAGAGTAAATAGTTTTGCAGGATTATTTCATGCAAAATTAGTGTTTGATAAATTTGTGTTAAAAGGTGAAACTGTTTACGGCAGTAATTTAACAAATTATGTTATGATGGGAGGGTATGCGGTTAAATCTGAAGATCCTGTCACAAAAATTAAAGAATTTACCCCTTTAAGATATTTTACCTATTGGATTGATATGTATTACGGTAAGGATTTTCAAGTCGGTTTATTTATTGGTAATACTAAAAATTTAGGATCCGCAGACGAAATTAAAGGGGATTATTATGCACGTGGTTATGATATTGATAATTTATTAAGAATTTCGCCGAGGGTTAGTTATAAAGAAGGAAACGTAAAATTCGCTATTGAATACGAATATACTAAAGCAGGTTACGGTAAAAATGATAAAAACGGAAAAGTAACTGATTTAACAAATGTTGCAAACAATAGAATAATGTTTGCTGCGTATTATTTCTTAAATTACTAAATAAGGAGATTTTGTATGTTTGACTTTTTTAAGAAAAGACTTATCGGTAAAATATCGCTCTTAATTGTTTTAACATTACTACCTTTAATATTGATATTTTATTTTTTCATTCTGCCTCAAATTGAAGATAATCATTATGAAAGCCGTAGAATTGAATTAAAAAGTGCCCTTTTAACTGCTTATAGCATTTTAGATTTTTATAACCAAAAAGTAACAAAAGGTGAATTAACAATAACCGAAGCACAAGATAAAGCTATTGAAGAAATAAATACATTAAGGTATGGCAACGATAATAAAGAATATTATTTTATGTATGATTTTGACGGTATCACAATGGCTTTAGGGAGCGCACCTGAGAAAAGAGGTGAAAATAGAGCCGGTTTGGTAGATAAACTTGGTAACTTATTTGTTAAAGAAATGATTGATCTTTCCAAAAGTACCGGTGAAGGATATGTAACTTATTATTACCCCAAATTGGGAACAGATATTCCTTTGCCAAAACTTTCATATATAAAAGCATTTAGACCTTGGAACTGCTTTTTAGGTACCGGATTATACATTGATGATGTTGAAGAACAAATTTCTGATTTGAAATCAAGTATTTTACAAGCAATTGTTATAGGTTTATTTATTGCTTTTATTATTGGGTTTTTATTTTCGAAAAAAATTACTACACCAATCAAAAATTTACATGATGCCGCACAAAAAATATCTACTGGTAACACAAATATTGTAGTAACTAAAATTACCGAAGATGAAGTAGGCGAATTAACCGATTCGTTTAACAGTATGGTTAAAGATATTAACATTGCTTTAGAAGAAGTAAAACAAAAAGGGGAAGCTGCACAGTATGCCGCAAAGGAAGCCGAACTTGCCAAGATTGCCGCTTTAGACCAACAGAAATATTTAGCCGATAGCGTTGATAAACTACTTACTAAAATGGATGCTTTTTCTGACGGTGATTTAACCGTTCAACTTGATATTTCAAAGGATGATGAAATTGGTAAGTTATTTAGCGGATTTAACAGAGCAGTAAATAATATCGGAACGATGTTAATTAAAGTGAACGAAGCCGTAAGCGCAACTGCAAGTGCTTCGGCTGAAATTTCCTCCTCTACCGAACAAATGGCGGCAGGTGCTCAGGAGCAAAGTGCACAAACAAGCGAAGTTGCAAGTGCCGTGGAAGAAATGACAAGAACAATTTTAGAGACAACCAAAAATACTTCTGTTGCTGCAGAAGCTTCAAAAGCTTCGGGGGATAATGCTATGGAAGGGGGAAAAGCAGTTAGCGAAACAATTGACGGTATGAATAGAATTTCGCAAGTTGTGCAAAAATCTGCTGATACTGTATTAACTTTGGGACAAAACAGTGATAAAATAGGCGAAATAGTTCAAGTAATTAATGATATTGCAGACCAAACAAATTTACTTGCATTAAACGCTGCAATTGAAGCAGCAAGAGCGGGTGAACAAGGGCGTGGTTTTGCGGTGGTTGCAGATGAAGTTAGAAAACTTGCCGAACGTACTACCAATGCTACAAAAGAAATTGCCGCAATGATTAAAGCAATTCAAAAAGATACTTCCGAAGCTGTATCATCTATTAAAGAAGGTACATCGGAAGTTGAAAAAGGAAAAGAAAAAGCTAATAAAGCCGGTGACGTGCTTAAAAAGATTGTTGAAGGTGCAAAAAAAGTTTCTGATATTGTTATTCAGGTTGCTGCCGCAAGTGAAGAGCAGGCAAGCGCTGCTGAAGAAATCGGTAAGAATATTGAAGCTATTAACAATGTTACCAACGAATCTGCTACCGGTATTCAACAAATTGCTCGTGCAGCCGAAGATTTAAACAGACTTACAAACGACTTGCAAAATTTAGTTAGCCAATTTAAACTTAATAATAGTTTGGGTAGAAAAATTATTAAAAGGTGAAAAAGTGGAAAAGTAAATAGTGATAAAGTGAAATAGTTATAAAGTGGAACGGTGCCTTATCCCAAACGGGAAGATTTTTATTGCTGTTTATTTTTTGTATAAAGTATTATTTTGTAATTTTAGGTGTTATTCAACAAAACTCCGAATTTAGCCTTGTAGAGGCGGAATTTTCGTAACACTGTAATAATAAAGGTATTTTAGTCCCGGAGGGGTGACATTTTAATGAAGACAAATGTCGCCACCTTTAGGACTATTTCGTTTTGTTTGGTGTTACAATAATATTTGGAACGGTGGAACGGTGCCTTATCCCAAAAACGGGAAAGGGGTAAAAGTACTTTATTTGTCTAAAGTCTAAAATCTAAAATCTACTATCTAAAGTCTAAAATCTGAAGTCTATATTCTAATATTAATTCCCCCTAGCCACTATTTGAAAATAGTGGTAATTGAATGCTATGCTATGATATTTCAATAGCACGGGGTTTTAACCTCGTGAAGCCATTATAGTGAAATTAATATTGTATAGTCCTGAAAATAAATTTTTATTGTTTTATAAACCCCTAAAAAGAACATTAAAGACGAAGACCCGTAAACAATGCTTTAAATAATATTTACACCAAAACAACTAAAATCTATTGTCTAACATCTACCAACTAAAGTTTGGAGTCTAACGTCCAAATTTTGGTTTTTAGGTGCAAAATTAATATTTTACATCTAAAATATTAGGGTCTATTATAGAAATATGTAAGACAAATGAAAAGATTTATTTTGGCAAAAACGGAAAACATAAAAGTGTTTTGTTTGATTATAAAGTATATAGCAACATGCTTGAAATTATTGAAGATAGTAAATTAATTAAAATAATTCAAAACCGTGAAAAAGAGATTTATATTAGCAATGTTTTTTAAACTTTAAACGATTTTTTTGTATTAAACAGTAAATGATGAAAGATTATATAAAAATAGTTTAGACTGAGATTAATATGGAAAAAATATTTACACTATTATTTTTAGTTGGTATTAATATAATGGCACAAAACAGTGTGCCGAAAGTATCAAATGTTAATTTTGCAATGAGGAATGACGGAAGTAAAATAGTAGATATTACTTATGATGTTTATGACGCTGACGGAAACCCATTAACAATTACCGTAGATGCCTCGTCAGATGGAGGAGCTACTTGGGGTTTAAGTATAACCCAAATAAGCGGTGCAATAGGTACGGGTATAACAAGCGGTGCAAATAAAAGTATAATATGGTATGCAGGAAACGAACACCCAAATTTTTATTGTCCCACAGTAAGAATACGTATTAATGCCGATGACCAATACCTTGAACCTTATGAAAGTATAGAAATGGTAACCGTACAATGTGGCACATTTATGATGGGAAGCAAAACCGGAAATAGCAATGAACGACCCGTTCATAGTGTAACATTAAGCACTTTTAAGATAATGAAATACGAAATAACACAAAAGTTATGGAAAGCTGTAATGGGAACAAACCCAAGCTATTTTACGGGGGATGATAACCGCCCGGTAGAGCGAGTTAGCTGGAATAGTGTACAGCAATTTATAACAAAGCTAAACCAATTAACGGGAAAAAGCTATAGATTGCCAACCGAAGCAGAATGGGAGTATGCCGCACGTGGTGGAAACCAAAGTTTAGATTATACCTTTGCCGGTAGTAACGATATTAATGCGGTAGCTTGGTATTATGATAACAGCGGATGGACAACAC
>JAEXOD010000207.1 GCA_023447335.1 Bacteroidota bacterium | reverse complement strand
GAGCATTTAAATACGGTGCGCCCCCTCACGGAGGAATAGCTTTTGGGTTAGATAGATTGGTGATGTTATTTGCCGGAGAACACTCAATTAGAGATGTTATGGCATTTCCAAAAACCTCGAGCGGTATGTCTTTAATGGATGACTCCCCCTCGCATGTAGATGATGATCAGTTAAAAGAATTGCATATAAAGATAAGATAAAAAAATGGCTGCCTTTGAGCAGCCTTTTTTTTGAGTAGATAGTATGTAGTAAAAATTATTAACGTCCAACCTTTAACATTTAACCTCCCCTAAAAATATTTAACCTTCAACTTTTAACATTTAACCTTAAAAAAGGGTTGGTTTAATTTTTGCATATATTAAAGAAAAACACGGAGTCCGAAATTGGGACAGCAACAACTTTTACTAATACTTTTGGCAATTTTGGTAGTAGGAGTAGCAATACTACTTGGAATAAATATGTTTAGAAGCCATGCCGTAGAAACAAAACGGGATAATCTTATAACTGATTGTGTTAATTTATCCGGCTTGGCACAACAGTATTATAGTCGTCCTTCAGTAATGGGAGGGGGCGGAAGAAGCTTTGCAGGCTGGAGTATACCAACTGAATTGCGGGTGAATGCTAACGGCAGGTTTGAGATTACGGATATAAGTCAACCGTTAGCTTTTGTTGAAGTAACCGCAATCGGAAACGAAGAAGTAACTGCCGGAGACTCGGTTTCGGTTAGAATAAGGATCTTACCGCGCGATTTTTTGATTACAATTTTACATTAAGTGTTATTTTTACAGGTAATAGTTACATCTGTTCTTTTTCATAATGGTAGTTTTTACACAGAAATTGAGTTTTTGAGCAAATTTTAAGTTGGCACAATTCTTTCTTAATTTTATTCAGTTTGATAAAAACAAAATATAAACATTAATAACAACATAACAGGAGTTCACAATGGGACAACAACAATTGTTACTTATCGTATTAGGCGTAATTATAGTAGGTATAGCTGTAGTAGTAGGTATTAACGTATTTACGGCAAGCAGCAGCAACGCCAACAGAGATGCAGTAGTATCTGACTTAACAAACTTAGCTTCAAATGCACAACAATATTACAGAAAACCAACTGCATTAGGCGGTGGCGGTAATACTTTTACAGGATGGACAATTCCTACTAACCTAAGATCAACTCCTAACGGTTCATATACAGCAACTGTTCAAGCTCAGGAAATTGAACTAGTAGGTCTTGGTAATGAAATTGGAAATGACGGTGCAGATTCGGTTCAAGTTACAATGACCGTAACACCGACTGAAGTTACAACCGCAATAGATAATTAAGATTATTATTTAGAAATTTTGTATATTTAAGCCGGTAAAATTTTACCGGCTTTTTTCTATTTATAATGAGAGATAAAAGATGATTGAACTTAGATTTAATGCATTAAAACCAAACGGACAAGTTATTAACGGATCAATAACTGCTGCAACAAATTCCGAAGGGAAAGCCAAAATTAATGCTTTGGTTCAAAAACATGGCTTAACATTAAAATCTGTTGAGAAAAAATCGACATTTATCTTTAAAATTAGAAAAGGAAACGAAAAACCTACAACCGGCGAACAGAGGGCTTTTAATAAAGAAGAGGTTGTTAAAGCTTTACAAAAATTGGGCTATACCGTTATTTCTGTGAATAAAAAACTTCTAGATTTTAACATGAAACCTCCGATGCAGGATATAGTTTCATTTGTTAAAATTAGTGCAGAGCTATTGGAACAAAAACTACCGTATGGCGAAATTTTAACGCTTTTAATAAACGATATTCAAAATAAGACTTTAAAAGAAACATTAAAACAAATAAATAACGACCTTAAAAAAGGAGCGGATAGCGAAGAAGTATTTTTAAGGTATCAAGGTGTATTTGGTAAATTTACTGCATATATGTTAGGCTTAGCAGCAAAAAGCGGTAATATGGCAGAGATTTATAAAGCAACGGCAAAATTTTTAGAGAGACAACAACAGTTTAAGAAAGATCTAAAAAGTGCGTTGATTACTCCGATGGTAACCCTATTTGTTTTGTTTATTGCCGTACTATTTTACGTGGGTTACATTTTCCCCGAAACAGCTAAACTATTCCAAAAATTTAAAATCGAATTACCCCCTTTAACTGCTGCTACTCTTGCGTTTAGCGATTTTTTATTAAACAATACTATTTTAGTAGCAATTATATTTATGGCTCCTCCTATTATATTTTGGAGATGGAGTAAATCAAAAAAAGGCTCTTTATTTGTTGATAGAATGATGTTAAGAATTCCGATTATTGGGTCTTTAGTTCATAAAACTTTAATTGAAGTGTTTTGTAGAGTGTTTTATACTTTATACAGCGGATCTGCTGAAAGTATAGAACCTATCAAGATAGCTGCCGAAGCATCGGGAAATAGTTATTTTGAAAACAAAATTAAAGGTGTGGCTATTCCGATGATGATAAAAAGAGGTACCGGTATAACCGATGCATTTGAAGCAACGGGTGTTTTTACTGATACCGCTATTTCAAGATTTCACAGCGGTGAAGAGACCGGTACAATTAAAAATACTGCAAAACAACTTGCAAACTATTATGAAAGCGAGACGGTTTTTAGACTTAAAAATGTAATTGAATTAATACAAGTAACTATTGCAATGGTAATTATGATTGTGATGATCGGGTTAACCCTTGTATCTGCAGAAACCGCAACAATTAGCCCAAAACCTCCAACTATGAAATTTTTAATAAATTTATTTATCCGGTGATTTTATGTTAGATAACCAATTAGAACTTACGGACAAAATAGGCTATTTACTTCTAAAGAAGGGAATAATAGATGTAAAAGTACTAGAAAAAGCTTTACACATAAAACAATCGGAAGATAACAAAATAAAAAGAAATCTTGCTCAAATACTTGTACAAGATTTAGGTTACGATCATGATGCCATTTTTAGAGAAGTTGCAATTTTATATGCCTTTAGAGAGCTAAATATACAAGTAGATCAGATAAGTGATAAACAGCGTGATGAAGTAAAACAATTAATGACGTCACAAGGTGAAGAAGTAAAGCAAGTATTATTAAAGCATAAAGTAGTACCATATAAGTATGATGAAAAAATTAAAGACAAACTTATCTTAGCCGCAACTGATCCGACTGATAAGGCATTATCAAAAATCGCTTATTCGTTAAATGCAAAAAAATATGAAATTATTTATATGCGATTGCGTGATTATGAAAAGTTGATTGTACTATTATTCCCTCCGGAAAATGAATTTCTAAAGATGATTGAAGAATCTGCCGAAGAAATTTCCGTTGAAGTTGACGATACTTCGGTAAATGAAGAAGAGCTTGATGCCGAAATAAACAAAAGTGCATTAATAAATTTAATCGAAGGAGCATTAGTAGAAGGAGTAAGAAGAGGAGTTAGCGATATTCACTTAGTTCCAAAATCGAGTACTCGTACCGAAATACATTTTAGAATTGACGGTAAATTACAACTTTGGCACGCACAAGAGAGCACTTTGCCCGAAGCGGTTATGGCGGTTGTAAAAGATAGATCTAAAGGAATGGATAGATTTGAAAGAGAGAAGGCACAAGACGGGTTTATTCAAAGAGAAATTGACGGACACATTATCCGTTTTCGTGTTTCAGTACTACCTATGGTAGGAACGGAATTAAAAAACAAGTTCGAAAGTATAGTTATTCGTATTTTGGACGACCGTAAAGTAATTAAAGATTTGAGTAAATTGGGGTTAGTCGGATATTCACAGCAGGCATTTGTTAGGGCAATTAATCAACCACAGGGAATGATTATATTAACCGGTCCTACGGGTAGCGGTAAAAGTACAACTCTTGTTGCGGCACTTTATCAAGTTATTAATCCCACTAAAAACGTCTTAACGGTTGAAGATCCCGTAGAGTATGTTATTGAAGGGGCGCGTCAATTAAAAATTGGTTATAAGATGAATTTTGAGCAAGCTATTCGTGCTATCTTAAGACATGACCCCGATATTGTTCTTGTAGGAGAAATGCGTGATAAAGAAACCGCCGAAACAGCTATTAAACTTGCAAATACGGGACACTTAACATTTTCAACGTTGCATACTAACGATGCTCCAAGTGCGGTTGCCCGTTTATACAAAATGGGGGTTGAGCCGTTTTTGATTGCGTATGCAATTAACATTATAGTGGCACAGCGATTAATTCGTAAGTTATGTGACTGTAAAAAGAAAATGACCCATTTTGAAGAAGCGTTTATGCAAAATGCCGGATTAAATATTGAAGAATGGAGTAACTATGATGTTTATGAACCCGGGGGATGTCCTAAGTGTAATAACACGGGTTATAAGGGACGTTTAGCAATTCACGAAGCATTATACTTTACAAAAAAAATTAGAGAGCTGATTGTTAAAAGCGGTGAAGAAGTTGATGAAGAAGCCATAAGATTACAAGCAAAAGCGGACGGTACGCTTAATTTACGTGAAGCCGGCTTAGAAAAAGTAAAAATCGGGTTGACAAGTTTTGCCGAAGTTTTTGCTGCAACAATGGATGAATAATTTTGAATTTATATTAGATTCTAATTATATTCTTTTTGAAAAATCGAGATGAAAACATGTTTGAAGATGTTAAAAATATTTTAGCCAACTTTGCTGGACAAATACCTCCTTCCATACTAGGACCGGAGCGGATTAATTTTGTGATAACAAATATTACAAAATTACCTTCAAATATGCATGTTGTCTTAATTAATTATTTTAATCACATTCTTCAATTAATGATTGACCAAGAAGCTAGTGATGTTGAAGTAGGCGGACATGGATGTGAAGGATATGTTTGGTTTAGGATTTTTGGTAAAAAGGGAAGAGTTAGAGATTTATTGAATTTAACTCAAGATGAATCAAACGTGTTGATTGTTTCAATTCTAAATCAAAACCAAGCATTTTATTTGAAAAACAATAGAAATTTAGATTTTAGTTATACATTTAAGTATGAAAAAATAAATAGAGATGTTAGATTTAGAGCAGATGCATATTTCGATTTAGATGCAGTGGCTTTAAATATGCGTGCTATTTCCGCAAATGTACGTTCTGTTGAATCATTGGAATTTCATCCTCTTGCGTTACAAGCGATGAGTCATGATTATATAAAATTTGGCTTATCCTTAATTACAGGAATAACGGGTTCCGGTAAATCTTCTACTTTGGACGCAATAATAGATTATCATAATAAATTTGATCCTGCTCACATAGTGATTATTGCAGCTCCGATTGAGTTTGTTCATAAATCTAATGCTTCTCTAATTAGGCACAGAGAGGTAGGAAGGGATGTTCTTTCATTTAAAGAAGGTGTAATTCAAGCATTACGTCAAGATCCGGATATTATAGTTATAGGGGAAATGAGAGATCCCGATACTATTTTAGCTGCTTTGGAAGTGACGGATACGGGACATAAAGTGTTTTCAACTTTGCATACTTCAAGTGCCGTTGAATCGATTGATAGAATTATTGCCGAAGTAAATCCGGTTGAACAAGAGCGTGTTAGAAATAGGGTAGCAGATGTATTAATTTCTGTGGTAAGTCAAAAGTTAGTTCCGAGTATTGACGGGAAAAGAGTTTTGGCAAAAGAAGTGTTAATTGTAACGCCATCTGTTCGTGCTGCTATAAAAAATAATAATACCAGCGAAATTTACATGATGATTAATCAAGGTGCACCTCAAGGAATGTTAACAATGGAACAAGATTTGCTAAGATTATATAGAGCAAAAAAAATAACGTTGGATAATGCAATGGCTTATTCCAATAATAAAACAAGAATGTCGCAAATAATTAAGGCAGTATAGATAATGAAAGCCGTAATCTGTATATTTACCGAAGGGAACGAAACAAAAGCAGCTGCTTTAACTTATGAAAACGGTAAAATTAAAATTCTAAAGGTTGCTTCTACGGATAATCCTGTTTTTGCTCAGAATCCTGAGGTTAAATCGGATAACGAAGATAGAGTAAAGATTATTGACGAAATGGCAAAAAGCGACTCTGATGAGATTTCTTTGGAAGGAATTAATTCTGATATTGCGACAGTTGATCAAAATGCAGAAAGCATCAATAATGTAGAAGTTATTTCGGCAGCCTTAAAAGAATTTAAATTAAAAAACTTTGAGTTTATTGCTGTGGCAGCGGACCCTGCAATGGGGTATTATGTTTATGATAAACCAATTTTACCGAAAGATAAAACTTTAAATTCATCAATAATCGATGAGTTACTAACCGTAAAAGGGGTCACTTTAAGTGCGGATTTGTTTGATTATGTTACATTTAAGGATAAACATAATTATATTGCATATTTAGAAGCCGAAGTTCCTTCCGTAACTTTTATTAATGAACTTGCCGCTCGCAATAGAAAAAGATTTTATAAAATTGCAGCCATTAAAAGTGGTGAAATAGCTCTTGTTAATTTAGTTTTAAAAACAACTAAGTTTTTCCCCGAAGATTATTCCTTGATAATTTATACCGGAAAAGAGTATAGCAGATTATTGTTTTTAGAAGGACAAAATTTAATTCATATAGGAGCAACCCTTGATATAGGGACGAAAAATTTACATACATATGATGTGTATTTTTCGAAAATATTGTTAGAAATGGAAAATGGGAATATTCCCAGATTAGACAATGTAGTTTTATGTGGTGATGATAGCTCCGAAAATTTGTTGCTTTCTTTTTACGGTACTTTTCCTGAAGCGAATGTTGTTAATTTAAATTTAGAAGTTTTTGATTCTTCAATACTTAACAATGATGCTATAGAGAATTTAAGTTCTTTCTCAATTTTAT
Source organism: Bacteroidota bacterium (assembly GCA_023447335.1). GTDB lineage: Bacteria > Bacteroidota > Ignavibacteria > Ignavibacteriales > Melioribacteraceae > JAEXOD01. Next base: position 10,309 of record JAEXOD010000207.1, on the reverse strand, counting down.
TGGCTACAGGGTTTGAATATTTTGAAGAAAGCGAAAAACGTATTAAAGGAATTTCTATTTTACCACGTAAAATTAAAGAAAATCAGAAATTCTTTCAGTTTAGTTGGCATAGTTATGCTATGTTACCTTTGTTATTTGCCGCAACGTTTTATTTTACGGTAAAGATATTGACTAATTATAGGATGATCTCTGATCTAGAGATTGAAATAACAAGACTTGAGCAGATGGAAAGAGAGAATGAAAATATATTAAATCAAATTACTCCTATAGAAAGGAGAATTGCAGAATTTGATAAAACTACGGCATTATTAGATAGCGCTATGAGCGGTACCGAAATATGGAACACCGAGCTTAACAATATTTCACAATTTGTAGAAAGGAAAAGAAACTTTTGGTTTACTAAGCTAGATGGTAAATCGGCAAACAGCATTATATTGAACGGTATAACTTTATCACGCTTATCAGTTACTAAATTTGTTGAACAAAATAGTACGGCAGTATTGCAGAATATGATACATGAACCTATTAGGGATAAGGCTGCATATACATTTATAATTAACTATAGTATAACACAAGATACGTTAAGACCAAAATGAATAGAAAAATTATAAATACTTTAATGTTGTTTCTAATCTTCCTCGTTATATCGGCGGTAGGTTCTTATTTTTCGTTTTTTAAACAGAAGGGAATTATTAAGCAAAAAGAAGAAACTATTGTGAGGATGAAAGCTAGGATGGGCGATAAAGAAACTTTGTTGCAAACTTTAGCCCAACTTCAAGAAAGAGCCGCAATATTGGATTCTATATTGGCTTTAAGGAAATTTAACATTCCGTTTGGATTACAACAAACTAAGTTTTATGATTTTATAAATAGAGTTACAGAAAACTTTTCTGAAGAATCTTTTGTAAATATTACTTTTGAAAATTCAAATAAAGAGGGTGAATTTCAGTATTATTTATATACACTAGCCGGAACGGCAACTTATAACGACTTATATAGGTTGATTTACGCTATTGAAGAAAGTAAAGAACTTAAAAAAATTAGAAGTGTTTCCCTAACAAATTTTGTAAAAGTAGATAACACCGGAACGGCAAATTATTTAATAAATTTTACAATTCAAGCAGCAGTATATTTCGCTTATAACGATTTTTTTGCAACGACACTTTCAGCAGAAAACAATTTATATCCAAATCCTATTTACGATATATTCTATCCCGGTATAAGAAATGAAATTCCTCCCAATATTAACGGATTATTAGATGTTCAAAGTGCCCAATTATTGGCGATTATCCCTGACGGAGCCTTTTTAGTTGACGGAAGAGGAAAAACATTCTTGCTTTGGGAAGGAGATGAAGTTTATTTAGGGTATGTTACAAAAATAGATTTTGAGAATAACGAAGTCCACTTTATTTTAAATAAAGGGGGAATTATCGAAAGAGTAAACCTAACTCTTGCAACTGAAACCGATAAAAAGAAGAGTGAGAAAAAATGAAAAAGATAATTTTAATTTTAGCCTTTTTAACGTTTAATTATATAGTAACGGGTCAGACCGATTTGCAAAAAACTTTAACCGGTGCTTATAATCCGGAAGAGTTAGTTACTTTATCAGAAAACCTCCCTTTTAATATTGCGGTTGAAATTTTAAGTAAAATAAGCGAAAAAGTTACCGGTAGAAAAATATTACTTACATTAGAATATACAAAACCAATCGGAATAGAATTGACACGTATGCCTTATAAAAAGGCATTGTTAACAATTACTCAGTATCACGGATTATTTTACGAAGAAACCTCCGAAGCGATTTATGTTAAAAAAGATGAAACAAAAGTTGAAAAACCCGCGACTATTACATATGCTCCGATAAGTAGCAGGGATGTAAAAATATCGGCGGTGTTTTTTGAAGCCAATGTTACCGAAATGCGTGAGCGTGGAATAAATTGGCAGGCTTTACTAAGTAAGCAAGGTTTGAGTATTGGAACGGGATTAACTTCTTTTGCAACAAGTACGCAAACAACTACATCGGATTTTAATGTGAATGCCGAGAGCGACTTTAACTTAGGAAGTTTTGCCGGTACGGCATCTTCTGTATTTAAATTTTTTGAATCGGAAAATTTAGGAGAAATAATTGCTTCTCCTTCAATAACTGTAAGAGATCAGCAAAAAGGTAGAATTCAAATAGGGAGTGATAATTCGGTTAAGCAAAAAGATTTTGCCGGGAATGTTGTTGAACAGTTTTTTTCGACTGGTACAATTATAGAAGTATCACCGTATATTTATAATGAAGACGGAATAGATTATATTTTATTGCAGCTTGATGTAGAAAGAAGTAGTGCGCTAGCTGATGTTGAGCGTCCCGAAATTAGAAAGACAAAGGCGACCACACAAGTTCTTATGTTAGACGGAGAAGAAACAGCTATAGGCGGTCTTTTTATTAACGAAGAAAATAATATTAGAAAAGGAATTCCGTTCTTAAAAGATTTGCCTTGGTGGGTACTTGGATTGCGTTATTTAACCGGATATGATAGTAAAGAAGTTGTAAAAAAAGAAGTTATTATCTTGGTTAAAATTGAAATTAATCAATCACTAAAGGACCGAATAATAAATAAAAACGAAGTCTTAAAAGAACAAATTTTGAAAAACCAAAAAAGATTGGAAGAATTGAAGCTTAATATTCCAAAAAAGACAGAGGATGAGGAATGATGGAATCTATTTTGATAATTGATGACGATTTAACTCTTTGCCGAGTACTTAGTGAGGAATTAAATGAAATCGGATTTGATTCGTTTTTTGTTACGGATGCAGATTCGGCATTTTCCGAATTAAGTAAACGTAAAGTTGTTGATCTCATTTTACTTGATTTAAAGATGCCCGGTAAAGATGGGTTTTACGTATTAAATGAATTAAGACAAAGAGGATATAAGATAAAAGTAATTGTTTTAACGGCATATGCCGATGTTAAAAGCGCTATTGAAAGTGCCAGGTTAGGAGCCTCAGATTTTATTAGCAAACCATACGATTTAGATGAATTAATAATAACTATTAGGAAAGTTATACAAAGCTGATATAATGAAATTTAATTTAAGGTTGATTTTAATTACTTTTTCAGTAACAATTTTAGTTTCGGTTGCTTCAATTGTTACTATCTATATTTTAACTAATAAAATATTATTCAATCAACATTCAAGTGCTTTAATTAATACAACTCATCATTTTGCTTTAACTTTAGAAACCAATTTAAAAAAAATTGACAATGATTTTGATAAAGTCAAAGCCGCAAATTTTGAACTTAACGAAGATAGTTCAGGTATTGATTTTATTTTTACGCTAAAAGATGATTCATTAATTAATGTCGAAAAATTTTTTACTAAAGGAAACGTGAAATTAAATTTTACGAATAGTTCCATAAACGGATTTGTTCGTAACAACCAAAACATTATACTAAAATTTAAAGAAGACCATGGGATTATATATTATTACGGGGCGTTAATAGATACAAATTACTTAAATTCAATATCACAAGTAATTCGCGCCGATGTTGCATTAATCCTTTCGGAAAACAATATAATTTCTTCAAGCATATATTCCTCGAAAGGAGCAGATAATATATTAAAAAAAGCAATCAGCAACTTAAGTAATAGAAAAAATTATGACATCCATTACGAAATTTTATCTGATTATGATTTTATGGCTTCTTTGTATATTCCGAAAGAGTATTCTACTCCGTACGATAAGGCGAAATTTGTAGTTTTTTCTGTATTTAAAGAAACAGCCGAATACCGAAGTATAATGCAATTAATTATAATAATTCTAATTTCGGTAACTGTTCCTCTTTCTTTAATATTTGTTTTAATATTTACTACAAAGTTTAGAAAACAACTTGCGGAAATAAATAGAGTTGTTGAACAAACACGAAGCGATAATTTAAATGAAAGGGTAGAGATAATTTCAACCGATGAAATCGGAAAGCTCGGTCAAGTATTAAATACTATGCTAAACGAAATTAAAAGACGAGAAGAAACAGAACATGAATATATAAAATTTGTAACTTTAATAAACGAAAATGCTTCTTTATTTGAAATATGCGATGCGGTATTAAAACAAATTGTTGCAACTGCTCATTTTGATATCGGAGTTTTTTATGTTTATGACGGTGATAAATTTAGACAAACTGCCTATTATGGACTAAATAACGAAGCTCCCGGTAACGAGATAATCGAAAATATATATTTTAAGATTCTTGAAACAAAGGAGCCTGAAGAATTTATATTTGAAGAAAATCTACCGATTTTAAGAACGTCAACTACTACAATAGAACTACAATATATTATTATATACCCCATTTTGTTTAATAAAGAGATTATCGGTATTTTAGAATTAACGGCAATATCGAAACCTAAAATAAACGTTATTAATTATTTAGACTCAATTATTGAGCAGTTGAGTATTGGCTTAAGTAATGCGATAGCTTACGAAAGGCAAAAGGATTTAGTTAAAGAACTGCGATTATTAAATGAACAATATCAAATTCAAAACACAAAGATTAAAGAACAAAACGAGCAGTTAATTTATTTACATAATGAATTAAAGGAAAATAGTTTTGAACTTGAAAAACAAAAACATAAAGCCTTAGAATCCGCAAGACTCAAATCTCAATTTTTAGCTACAATGTCTCACGAGTTGAGAACGCCTTTGAATTCAATTCTCGGGTTATCCGAATTGATATTGAAGAGTAATAATATAAACGCCCAAAATGATGAAAGGTTAAAAATTGTAATTAACAACGGCAAAAAGCTACTTAGTATTATTAATAATATTTTAACGTTTTCCAAAATGGAAACTGATAGTTATGAGCTTGTTAAAGATGAATTTCTATTATCAGAATTTTTACGAGATTTATATATTTCGTTTGCACATTTTGCCGAAGAAAAAAAATTATCATTTACAATTAAAAATGAATTTCCGGCTACTCAAATTATCTTAACCGATAAAATTAAATTAGAGCAAATTCTATCAAACCTTTTGAGTAATGCAATAAAGTTTACGGAAAAAGGTGAAGTAAACCTTTTAGTTACAAAAACTAATAATAACGGAATTAGTTTTATAGTAAAAGATACGGGAATTGGAATAGAAGAAGCCAATTTGGAGTTGATATTTAAAGAATTTAGACAAACGAGTGAAGGTTCGAATAGGAAATATTCCGGTACGGGATTAGGCTTAACAATTGCCAGTAGAATGGTGGAATTTTTAGGCGGTGAAATTACTGTTAAAAGCAAATTAAATTTCGGAACGGTATTCACAGTAATTATTCCGGATATTTTAGGTATGCAATATTCCGAAACTGAAATAATAAAAAATAACGAACCTTTAATGATCTCGTTACCTTTTAAGAATAAAATTAAAAACAAAAGAGCTTGTATTATTTCAGATAATCCTAATAACTCTGATTTTTTGGGAGCGTATTTAGAGCAAAATAAATATGTTGTTGAAGTAGCTATAAATTGCGATAATATCCCAACTTTTGCGGATAGCGATGCTGTCTTAATTGATTATTTATCCTTCGGAAATCCATTTGACATAATAAATAAAGTAGTAAAAAATTTAGAGAAAAATATTCCGCTTATATTGTATTATTATCCGGTAGGAGAAAAATCGGGAATAATATTTAATGCAAATTATTTTATACAAGCACCGCTAACTTACGAAGATTTTGAAAAGGCTGTTATCAATGCATCAGCGTTTTATGGTGTTAATATTAAAAATATTATTGCAATCGGAAAATCTTCTTTTTCGGGTTTATCTTCTGATTTTAATCTTAAAAGTACTAAGATAAAACAAACGGTGATTGATCAAGTAGTTAAAGAAAAACCCGATTGTTTGTTTGTTGATTTTTTACCTGATAATATTGAAGATCTGGAAATTATTTGTGAATTATTATCTGACAGAAGGTTATTCGATACACCTATTATTTTAATCATTCCCGATGAAAGAGATATTAATAAAGAGATGCTTCATAAAATAAATTTAAAAATTTTTAATTATATTGAAAAAAAATATATACCAAAAAACGATACTTTACGTATATTACATAAGAAATTAAAAATAGGTTTGCCGGAAAATTTAATTCTGGATTCCGTTGAAGATTTTAGCGGGAATAAAAGTTTTTCCGACGAAATAAAAACAATTAAAAAAGAAGTCGTTTTGATTGTAGACGATGATAGAGATACATTGTTTACGGTCGGACAGATTATTGAAAGTTTGGGTTATGATACTCTGTTTGCTAAAGACGGATTAGAATGTTTATTGATTATAGAAAATAAAAATCCTGATTTGGTTTTGTTAGATATTATGATGCCGAATATGGATGGTTTTGAAACTTTAAAGCGAATTAAGCAGAATGTTAAATATAACAATATTCCTATTATAGCCCTTACGGCACATGCAATGATGGAAGAAAGGGAGATAATAATTAAAAACGGTTTTGCAGATTTAATTACCAAGCCGATTGATATAACTTATTTATCAACTAAAGTAAGGCAGATTTTAGAAGGGAGTTTTAAATGAGTAAAATATTGGTAGTTGACGATCAACCCGATAATGTTTTTATCTTGCAAGATAGATTAGAAAATGAGGGATATGAAGTAATAACTGCATATGACGGACCAACAGGTATTGAAAAAACTTTATCTGATAACCCTGATTTAGTATTGCTTGATGTGATGATGCCGGGCATGAGCGGCTTTGAAGCTTGTAAAAAAATTACCGAAAACGAAGATACAAAAGATATTCCGGTTATTTTAGTTACTGCTTTAACAAGTGTTGAAGACATAAAAGAAGGGCTTAACGCAGGAGCTTTTGATTACATCAAAAAACCTTTCAATAAAACTGAATTAATAGCTCGTATTAAATCAGCATTACGTTTTAGAGAAACAAATTTGATTTATCTTGAAATCGAAAAAATTAAAACATATGCTGCAACAATAGTTACCGCAAATCATGAAATTAAACAGCCTTTAACTTTAATTAATTTATCGGTTTCGGCAATTAAGCGTGAATTAACAAAAGATGATCTAAATCGTGAAGCAATTATTAAACGTGTAGATATAATTGATAATGCGGCAAAAAGTATAATTCAAATTTTAGAAAAACTTAGTTCAATTAAAAAACCAAAATTTACAGATTATATAAATAACACACAAATGATTGATATTAACGAACAAAGCAGTAGAGAAGAGTTAAAGTAAACTTTTCACTTTGTTTAATAAATAATCAAAATCATATGGCTTCATAACTAAATCTGCAATATTTAATTTACGTAATACTTCTTTATTATTGTCTAATATTGTACCGCTGCATAAAATTATTTGAGAATAATTCCCTTGGTCTCGTAATATTTTTATTGCTTCCAAACCTTTTAAGCCGGGCATATTCTGATCAACAATTAGTAATGAAAACGAGTTATTATCCTTTGCCAATTCTAATAATTCCTCTCCGCTCTTAACTGTTGAAATTTGGTAGTCATATGAAGAAAATAATTCACTTAATAAGTCTAACATAAATTCATCATCATCAGCAATTAAAATTTTATTAGATTTTTCATTTTGTTTATTTTCTTTAATAATAGCAGGAAACGAAACAATAAAAGTAGTGCCAATATTTAATTGACTAAAAACCTCAACCGTTCCTTTATATTTTTCAATAATATTTTTTACGATACTAAGACCAATACCACTTTCGGTCGGTTTATTTTTAGTACTAAAACCTAAATCAAAAATTTTAGAAATATCCGTTTCGCTAATTCCGATACCGTTATCTTTAATTGTAACTATTACATTATTCCCTTGGTTTAAGGTGCTTATTTCTATTTCGCCTTTGTTACTAATTGATTCTTTGGCGTTAATACAAATATTATAAAATGCTCTATATAATTCCTCTTCATTTGATAAAACATAGTTTAAGCTATTTTCAAAATCTTTTATTATCGTAATATCGGAAGGACAAGAATTAGCAATTTCATCACTTATTAAACTAAGAATTTTTGTTAGGTCAACCGCATCAACCAAATTAATTTCTTCATCTTCTCTGTAAGAGAGCTTCCTTAATAAATATTGCCCCCTTTGTAAATTATCGTTAATACCGTCAATTATTCTTCTTTCGTAGTTTTCCGTATTTCTTTTACTTAAAATGGATAATGCATTATTAATATTATTAAATACGTTGTTAAGGTCATGAATAATTTCTTTTGTGCTTCTACAATTATAAGTATCTAATAATAAAAAATAACTGCCTTCAGGAAGAGGGAAGTGAAGAAAATCTACATCATTAACTTTTATTAGAAAAGATAGATTAGAGTCATGTTTAAGTTTGTGCTCTAACTCCTGTAAAGCGATAATATCGATAGATTTTTTTAATTTTTCACTAATGAATGTTAGCCCATCCCTCAAGTTGCCATAACAGTATGCGGCATCATCTTTAACGGGATTCATATTTTAATAAGTCGTAGTTTTTTATTTTTGAATAAAGTGTTTTTTGGCTAATTCCTAAAGCTCGTGCACTATTTTCCCTATTCCAGTCGTTGCTTCTAAGAATTTTTAGTATATGAAGTTTTTCCATTTCTTCTAACGCAATTATTTCTTCCTCTCCGTTAACAGGAATAAAAGCCTTTTTCGTATTTTTGGGTAAATTAAGATCGGCAGGTAATATTACGTTTCCTTCACTAAAAATTATAGCGCGTTCAATAATGTGTTCTAATTCTCTAACATTACCCGGATAATGGTAACTTAGTAATTCTTTTTCTGATTGAGGAGAAAGTGTTTTTGGAGAGCGGTATGGTGCTTTTTTAGTTAAAAAGTAATTTGCCAACAGAATTATATCGTTTCCTCGTTCACGTAACGGGGGTATTGTTAAAGTGATTACGTTAAGTCTAAAAAGTAAATCTCTTCTAAAGTTTTTCTTCTCGGCTTCCTCCATTAAATCGCGGTTTGTTGCTCCGATAACGCGTACATTGGACATTAAATTTGTAATGCCGCCGATTCTTCTAAATTCACCGTTTTCAAGGAACCGTAAAAATTTGGGTTGAAGTGTTAAACTCAGCTCTCCTATCTCGTCTAAAAAAAGTGTTCCGCCGTTTGCAATTTCAACTAATCCTTGTTTAGAAGTTTTTGCATCCGTAAAAGCGCCTTTCTCATAACCAAAAAGCTCACTTTCAATTAACTGATCAGGTAAAGAAGCGCAATTTATTGTAACAAGCGGTTTTTCATTTCTTCCGGAACATTTATGAATGTGTTCTGCAAAAAGTTCTTTGCCTGTACCTGTTTCTCCTTGTAAAAGAATATTGGAATCGGACCGAGCTGCTTTTTCGGCTAATAATATTACTTCTTTTATTCCTTTGCTTTCGCCAATTATGCTATGTGAAGTGTTTTGGTTAATCTTAGAAGTTAATATTGTATTTTTTAAAATTAAATCTTTATGTTTAATTGCTCTTTCGATAGAAACAATTAATTGTTCAAACTGATAAGGTTTGTTGATAAAATCGTATGCACCCTTCCTAATGCAGTCAATCGCGATTCGCATATTATTGTTTGCTGTTAATACAATAACTTGTAAATCTGGATGATTCTCTTTAACATACTCAAGAATTTCAAAACCGGAAACCCCGTTCATCTCTAAGTCAAGTAAGAGTAGATCATGACTTGTTTTTTTTATAAACTCTATAGCTTTGTTACTATCGTAAATTATATCAACAAAATAACCCTCGCTTATCAACTCTTCCTTCAATAAATAACAAAGTGTATCGTCATCATCAACAATTAGTATTCGAGAGTTTTTCATTAATTTTCTATTAACATTAAATTATTACCTTAATTTACAAAAATATTATTAAAAGTAAAATTATAAATATGGAATTTTTCTTATTAACTTGTTATTAGCAACTATTACGATTAAAATTTATAAAAATAACAAAAATTTAATAATAAATAGTTGGTTAATAACACTATTATAGTTAATTTTTACCTTTATTTTAAATTAAATTAGGATAATTGTATGCTTCCATTTTCACAGGTATGGTTACCATTTATATACCTATATGTTGTCGGCGGATTATTTTTTGGCATTGCGATGTTTTTGATAAGGAAAAGCAAAAGCATTAACATGAACTTAAAACGTCACAGATATTGGTACAGAGTTCTTTATTTTGGATTTTTTTATTTCGTTTTAATGCATCTCATTTTAATTTTAGCCGCACTTTATTTATAAACAAATCGAATTTTAATATATGGAAAGTTATCATAGTATAGGAACAGGGTTAGAC
>JAEXOD010000183.1 GCA_023447335.1 Bacteroidota bacterium | reverse complement strand
AGCAATTATAGAAAAGAATTTATCTTTGCTTGCATTCGCTTCTTCCAAACGATTAGAGTAATTTTTAATTTCCTCTTCCGCTAATTTTCTTTTAGTTATATCATGAAAGATACTTAATAATAATTTAGGTTCGTTTTCAAGATATATATATGAGTTGGTTAATTCAAACCAAACTTTATCATCGTTCCATAATGTAAGTTCTCTTTCAAAATTTGATTCTACAGAATGGTTGTTAAACCTTTCTTTACCTTTTTTTAATATTAGATCAGAATCTTCCGCTTTATAAATCATTGAAAATGGTTTACCAATCAAATCACCGGCAGATTTTTTAACTAAATTGCAAAAAGCTTTGTTAACTAAAACAACTGTTCCTTCAGAATCTGTTAATCTCATTCCGTCAAAAGAATTTTCCCATACTTGTCTAAATTGTAAATCAGATTCTTTTAAAAATAATTCTGTTCTTTTTAATTCGGTAATATCTTCAATTATTTGAGTAAAATAAATTAAATCATTTTGTTCGTTTTTAATTATCGAACCGGTAACCTTTCCCCAAACAATTTTGTTTGATTTTGTAAAAAATTTAAATTCGTTTAATTTATCTTGTCCATTCCCTTTAATAAACTCAATAATCTCATCCTTACCTGAAAAAGTTTCAATAGGAGCAAATAAGTCAAGATAAGAATTTCCGATTATTTCATCTTTCGAATAACCCAAAAGCTTAAATAATGTTTTATTAGCCATTTTGATAGTAAAATCCAAATCTAAAATTAACACTCCCACAGGTGACTGGTCAAACACAAGTCTAAATCTTTCCTCGCTATTTTTTAATTCGTTTTCAAAGTTTTTCTTTTGGCTAATATCTCTAGAAACTCCTGCAAAATAACACTTTTCTTTTCCTTTGTCTTCTCTGTAAGATAATGTAGTTTCAAACCACTGTTTCGTTCCGTTTTTATTTACATGCTCAAATTCAATTCTTTTACCTAATACATTATGAGGATTTTGTAAAGCTTCTTGAGCTAAGTTACTAATTAAACTGAATGATTCCGGCGTTAGTATTTCATAAAGCTTTTTAGATAAATATTCTTGAGTAGTAAATCCGGTTATTTGTTCAATATTCGGTGATATATAAATTATATCCAAGTTTAAGTCGATATTCCATATTAAATCTGTCCATCCTTCGGTAATAAGTTGATAATTTTTTTCAACCTGAATCATGCTATCTTTATTTTTTTTCTCTTTAGTTACGTCTTCAAAAACCCTTATAAATCCTCCTTTTGGAAGAGTATAATGAGAAATGTTGATAAAATAATCGCCAAAGTAGGTGGAAATAGACCTATCTTCTAAAATATGTGTTATTCTAACAATTTTATCACGAAGCTCTTTGTTTAAATTAGATACCTCAAACCAAATATTTAAAAAAATGTTAAAATCTAAGCCCGTATAGTCTTTGTTTGTATTCAGTTTTAATAGTTCTAATAATTTTTTGTTTGTTTTTACTATTTTATACTCTTTATCTACAATTAAAACACCTAAAGATAAATAATTAAAAAGGTTCTCAAATTGCTCGTTACTTTTAATTAAATTATTTACAATTGTTTCTTTATTCTCTGATTCTATTAAGAATTTCTCTTTCAGCTTAATAAATTTTCTTTGATAATAAATAAAAAGAATAATAATAATTAAGAAGAGCGGTAGCAAGATATATAGAATGATTTGAAGACTATCAAACTGATCTTTGGGAGGGATTGCTGTTTTTTCTCTGTACAAAGGATAAGGAAACATGTTAAGAGTCATAAGTACTTTTGATACGGGAAGATAATCGGCTGAACTTAAAAATTCGGAATAATCTCCCTTTATAGCAGCGGAATCAGTTTCGTTAATATGTAATAAATTTTCAAGAATATCTTTCGCAACTGTTTCGTTTGTATGTTGTAATTTACATACTAACCACTCAGGGTAAAGCTCTGTACTTAATAGTAAGTTAAATTGATGTTTAACTTGATAGTCCAAATTTTGATTGATAATCTTGTAATCTTTAATATTTATTTTACCTGCTTTTTGGTACTCTTCCAAAATACCGGTTCTCACTATTCCGACTTCAATATCATCTCTTTTAATGGCAGCCATAACAGAATCATGGTTATTACTAAAAATTATAGAAGTGCATCCTTTAAACGGGTCAAAGTTTTTTTTATGCATTTCGTATAAAGCCATAATCCAGCCTGCAAATGAATATGGCGAAGTTGCCATTAATTTTTTATCTTTTAAATCATAAATACTTTTAATATTTGTTTTTTCTTTTGCAAAAATAACACTTCCAAAAAGAGAATTTTTATAAATGCCTCGATTATAAACAATAGTAGCCAATTGTGTTATTCCGTATCTCGCTCGAAATTGAATATAGAAATACGGGTTTAGATACACAAATTCTATTTTTTTATTTTTTACAAAGTCTTCGATATTATTATAAGTAAGGGGAATAAATTCAAGTCTGTATTGGGGTAATTTTTTTTGTAATAAATCAACGGTGGGGCTCCATTGGTTTGTACAAAAATCAACAGAGCGATTTGATAAAAAACCTATTCGAATAGTATGATTTGAATCTTGTCCAAAATTAATATTTGTATTTATGGTGAAAAGTAGCAGTATTAACAGCAGTTTTTTCATTAATGTTTTTTATCCTTAAGTAATTTTGTCATAATATAAGTATTCTTATCGTTCTCAATTTTATATTCAGTGGTATCCATGATTTTTTCAATAATGTACAACCCAAAACCTCCTTCGGGTAGGTTTTCAATATCCTTTGGATTAAAATCAAGTGTAGCTTCTTTAATTGATTTTCTACTTTTGCCAAAATCAGAAATAGAAATAGTTATATGTTTACTTTTTAAGCTGATAAGTAAATTTATTTTATTATTAGGTCTATTTTGATAAGCGTGTTTTATAACATTGTTTAATGCTTCACGTATTGCAATCTCGCAAGAAGCAATATCTTCAGCTTCAATGTTCATGTCAAATAAAGTTTTACTTATATTTTGACACACATCGTTTGCCTGTTTATAATCGGCATTTATAATGAAAAAACTTTCGAGCATTTATATTTTAATTTTCATTTTATCCTTTAATATAATAAATATATTTATTATTTAAAATTTATTTATGGTCAATTTTTATGTTTTTTTACTTACAATTTTTTTTTGTAAGTTAGCATTATTAAATAAATAGCAAATGTATGAATAACTTAGAAAATGTTGTATGTAACTATTGCGGAAGTAGCGATAGCTTTACTGTTTATGTAAAAGAAGGTTTTAATATTGTTAAATGTAAGAAGTGTAAATTAGTTTATGTTAATCCGCGATTAGCAAGTAAAGAAATAGACAATTTGTATGATGAGGATTATTTTAAAGGGGGCGGGTTTGATAAAAACGTTGAATATGTTAAAGAATTTGTTGGCAAACGCGATATCCCGGATTTATCTGATTGGGATGTATCAACTTTAAAAGAGATGGCAAATTGCAAAGAAAAGGGAAAAATTCTTGATATCGGCAGCGGCATGGGTTTGTTTTTATACAAATCAAAAATAAACGGTTTGGACGCCAAGGGATTGGAAATTTCACCGGCAGCCGTTAAATTTGCAAAATTACAAAAATTAGACGTAGAGAATAATACAGTTTATAATGCAAGTTTACCATCTGATTTTTATGATATAATTAGTATGAAAGAAGTGATTGAACATCTACCCGATCCAAAGCGAGCTTTATCAATTATTTACAAAAGTTTAAAACCAAAAGGCGTGTTGTTTATTACTACAGGAAATTATAATTGTCCCGAAAGAAAAATAAAAGGGGCAAATTGGTTTTATTTTATGCCCAAAGGGCATATCTATGTATTTGAACCGTCAACAATTAAAAAATATTTAAAAGAAGCCGGGTTTTCAAAAATAATAATCACTAACCAAGGTGATTTATTGATGAATTTTTTACTTAAAATAGGTGTAATAGAAACCGAAAGATTTATTCCCTCGGGGATAGTTAAAAAGACAATATTTTATTTAACAAGATTTATTAATCATTTTATTAGTAGCGGAATGAGAATTTATGCTATTAAATAGGAGTGACAGAAATGAAAATGAAATCGATTAATCCTGCAACTCAAGAAGCAATTGCCGAGTACGAAATTGACTCCGATAAAATAGTATCACAAATTATTGAGAATTCGCACAAAACATGGCAAAAATTTAAAGATACTCCGATAAAAAAAAGGAGTGAATATCTATTAAAAGTAGCTCAATTGTTAAGGAACAATAAAGAGTGTTATGGCAAGCTTATTACCTCTGAGATGGGAAAACCAATTAAACAATCAATATCTGAGGTTGAAAAGTGTGCCTGGGTATGCGAGTACTATGCCAATAATGCAGAATCAATTTTGGCAGAAGAAGTAATTAAAACGGAAGCCTCGGAAAGTTATGTTCGATTTGATCCTATAGGAATTGTTTTAGCGGTTATGCCATGGAATTTCCCGTTTTGGCAAGTATTCCGATTTGCAGCACCTGCACTTATGGCGGGAAATGTTTGTTTGTTAAAACATGCATCAAACGTTCCGGGATGTTCTTTGTTAATCCAACATATTTTTGAGTTGGCTGGATTTCCTAAATTTTGTTTTAATTCATTATTAATATCAAGCTCACAAGTGGAATTAGTTATTCGTAATCCACTAGTTAAAGCGGCAACATTAACAGGAAGCGAACCCGCCGGAAAATCAATTGCCTCTATTGCCGGCAGTTGTATTAAGAAAACAGTTCTTGAGTTGGGAGGAAGTGATCCGTTTATAATTTTAGAAGATGCAGATTTGGAAAAAGCCGCAAAAACTGCGATAACTGCAAGGTTGTTGGCAAACGGCCAAAGTTGTATTGCTGCTAAACGCTTTATTGTTGTTGATAAAGTTTATGAAAAATTTGTCGATTTATTTGTAGAAAACATGAAAATAGTTAAAGTTGGTAATCCTATTGATCCGGATACCGACTTAGGTCCTTTGGTGCGGAAAGAGGCTTTAGAAGAAATTGAATTTCAAGTATCAGAATCTGTTAAGCTAGGAGCTACCGTTTTGTTTGGCGGTAAAAAAATTGACGGTGTGGGATATTTTTATGAGCCTACTATTTTGGCAAATGTTAAAAAAGGGATGCCTGCATATAACCAAGAAGTTTTTGGACCTGTTGCCGCAGTTATTAAAGTTAAAGACGAAAAAGAAGCGATTAAAGTTGCTAACGATACCGAGTTTGGTTTAGGAGCTTCTTTATGGACAAATAATATCGATAAGGCAAAGTTATTAGTGCAAAAAATTAATTCCGGCAATGTTTTTGTAAACGAACTAGTAAAAAGTGATCCTCGATTGCCCTTTGGCGGTGTAGGTGTATCCGGCTACGGTAGAGAATTATCACACTACGGTATTAAAGAGTTCGTTAATATAAAAACAGTATATATCAATGTATAATTTGTTGAATGGAAAATTATTAACGAAATATTAAAATAATAATTCTAAGCAATAAAAATTCGATTTAAAACAAAAAAAGCACTCAAATTATGAGTGCTTTTTTTTGTTGTGTAATCTAAATTTATCTATAGAACTTATATCTATTATCTTCTATATCTGCTTCTTTGCGAATTTTTTGCATCCATTCCGAAACTAAGCGTTGTTTGCGGAACTGAATTAAATTATCACGAATAATATTTCTTTGAACTGCATAAGCGTTTTCGTCAAATTGTGTTCGGTTGGTTAATTTAACCAAAAATGCACCGCGAGTACCTTTTACGGGATCTGAAATAACACCTATTTTCCCTGTTTCGCCATAGTTTAGTAAACCGAATTCACGTCCGATAGAAGGGATGGTTCCGCCCGGTGTAAAAGTAACACCCAAAGCAACAGTAACTTGAGGATAGTAATTATAAGCAGAATTTAAGTCTCCGCCAATTTTCTTTTTAAGGTCTGCAGCTATCTGCATAGCTTTTTCAACTTTCTTTTCACGGATAACTTGACTTTTAATAGTTTCTTTCAATTCTTCGAAAGGTCTAAAGCCGGCTTTTTCATCAGAAATGATAGTACAAACTACATAACCTGAAGGAACTTTATAAACTTCGCTAATATCACCGATGCTACCGTTAAAAACAAATTTAGTAAGAGAACGATTCAATCCTAAACCGGGAATTACACCGGCTTCTTCTGTAAAAGCGCCACTTTCAATTACTTTGTATTTTAACATTTTTGCTTCTTTTTCGAAACCGTTTTCGTTAGCAATATAAGAAAAGTCGTTTGCATCGTTGTAAATTCTGTCCATTGTTGATGCTGAAGTTTCAATTTTGTTAACAAGTTTTTCAATAACTAATTTATCGTTTGAAGCATCTGTAACTTTTATAATATGGTAACCATAAGATGTTTTTACAGGTTTTTGAATTTGATTAAGAGCACCGTTAAAACAAGCATCTTCAAATTCTTTAACCATTCTTTGTCTTCCGAACCATCCTAAATCACCGCCGTTTTGAGCACTATTATGATCTTTAGAGAATTCACGAGCAAGTTTACCAAAATCTTCACCTTTCATCAAGCGATCATAAACTTCTGTAGCTGTTTTTAATGCAGCTTCTTCACCACCATTTGCCGGATCAGTTGCAATTAATATATGAGATGCTTTAACAGCACTTCTTTGACTTTCGGACAGTTTTGCAACTACGTTGTATAAAACAAATCCTTCCCAAGAAGCAATAGGACCGACAATTTGTCCTGCAGAAGCTTTTGCTAATGCAGATATTACATTAGGAGGCAACATTGAAATGTTTGTTGTATCAACTTTATAAGGTTGAGTAGAATAATCTTGAACAAGCTGTTTGAAAGGAATTGCTTCTTCGGTAGCTTTTTTCAAAATTACTTGTAAGTTTTTTACTACCGCATTTGTATCATCCTTAGAAGGAGCAATTCTAAATAAAACATATTTTATTTTACGTTGAGCTTCAACTTTGTATTCTTTCAAATGTTTATCGTAATAAGCTTTCAAATCAGAATCGTTATACTTTACGTCTTTATCAGTCATCTTTCCGATATCAACAAATGCGTAATCTGCTGTAATGTTAATATTTTGATCGGCGAATTGACGTCTAATTTCATTTTCGCTAACATTAATGGTTCCGAGAACGTAATTTTGCAGTTTTTCTTGCAAAAGTTGTTGACGTAAAACATCTTCAGCTTGTACCATTGCAGAGCTGTTTCTTCTATCTCTAATAGCAGCATCATAAGCTTCACGATTAAAACGTCCCAAAGAATCAGTAAAATATTGAGTTAAAAATTGCGGAGGATTTGGTCCGGTTACAACGTCAACAATTTCTTGATCTGTTACTTTAATTCCAAACTCTTCGATTTTTTGCTCTAATAAAATTTGTGTAACTAACGCTTCCCATGTTTGTTCTCTGATGGACTCCATTTGGTTGTCGTCAATTTGCATACCTTGGCGCTGCTGATTTTCGCGGTATCTTTCAATTGCGGCTGCATATTCTTGATTGGTTATTTCTCTACCATTTACAGAGCCGACATTATTAGTGCTTGCACCAAAAATTTCCATGACTTTTGTATCCATTAAAGCCATGTATAAAATAAATATTCCTCCTACCGATATAATAAACCAGGGAGCCAGATTTCGCATACGAGCCATCATACCCATAGGCTTTTTTCCTCCATCATACTATTTTCACTTAGTTGTTAAAAGTTTCAAACTTTAAATTTACGTACATTTATTATTAAAAGCAATTAATATTTTAAAATATATATATTATATATAGCAATATTTTAAAAATTAGATTAAGACTAATTAATTAATGCTAAAAGAATTTGTTTTACCAATCTAAAATTATATTCTAATGGTAAAAAATGACTTGTAGCCCTTCCAACTTTTTTTGTTAATTCCGATGACTGCTAAATAAAGAAATTTAAGTCTATTAAATTTCTCTTAAAAGTTGCTCTCCCAATAAAGTTGTTTTATATCTTTGGTTAGGGCTTTGAGGCTTTTCGGGTATTGTCATTTCGATCAGGTTAAGATCTATTAATGGGTTGATATATTTATTACTAAAGTACTTTCTGTCATTTAATCCGATAAATAATTGTATCTCGCTTCTCAGTCTTGGCACTAAACAATACTCCAATATTTTCTTAACTTGAGGGGTGTCTCTTACAAAATTTCTCCCCTCATGTGGAGCCTCATGCGGGCTACCTTGGGGACTACCTGAGTGGTAATCGTTCGCTTTTTGAACATCTTTAAGGTTTAGCTTAAATTGTTTTTCTTCAGTTAAATAAAGAGATTCGCTTCTTAAAAACTGCTCTCCCAATAAAGTTGTTTTATATCTTTGGTCAGGACTTTTAGGCTTGTCGGGTATTGTCATTTCAACCAAGTTAAAATATATTAATGGATTAATGTATTTATTGCTGAAGTACTTTCTGTCATTTAATCCTATAAATAATTGTATTTCGCTTCTCAGTCTTGGCGCCAAACAATACTCTAATATCTTTTTAATTTGAGGGTTATCTCTTACAAAATCTATCTCTACATGCGGAGCCGCATGTGGGCTATCTTGGGGACTACTTGAGTAGTAATCGTTCGCTTTTTGAACATCTTTAAGTTTGAGCGTATATTGTTTTTCTTCAGGCAAATAAAGAGATTGTGTCACTTTTTTGATTAATTGAACTTGGAAGGAAAGAGCAGGCTGGTTAAATTTAACCTCCAAATTGGGGTATTCCTTTAAAGATTCAAAAAGTTTTTGAAAGCCTGTACCCCATTGTTCAATGAGTTTTAATTCTTTAAAGATCGGAGCAATTGTTTTATTTCTGATTTCCGATTGCCCGGTTGATAAATCATTTAAATCTATGCTTGGTGGTATTGTCCCCGGAGAAGTAATCTCTAGCATATCATCGAAAATAGCAACCTTGATATCTTTACCGGTTAGGGAATAATCTCTATGAACTATTGCGTTTATAATTATTTCTCTAATAGCGGAAATGGGATATTCCCATTTCTCTTCTCTGTATACTTTACCAATTTTAGAACCTTTGTTTATATGTCTTTCGATAAAATCAATAACTTTTTCTGCCTGTAAGCAAATAGAATCGTCGATTGTTTTGGAATCAATTATAATATCTGTTTTTTGTCCTTTAAATCTTGCACATTCAATTTTTGAATAAGGAAAAACGGATTTCTTTATATCATTGTCAGAAAATAGAATTCCCGCATTGGTGGCAAAATACTTATCGCCTTCTTTTTTAATTAAGCCAAGTTTTTCATACGAAGTTTTATTAACATTTTTGCCGGTTGTTTGATAATAAATTTTTGAAAATCTAGTTAGATCTAATTTTTCGGAAATAATATCGTAAACCGGTAAAAAGTCAAAAGAAATATTCAATTTTTTTCTTTCTATTTCTTGCAATATTTCTAAAGATGCCAATCTGTTTGAAGATCCTACTCTAATATATGTTCCCTTATCCTTTCCGTAAGCTTTTAAGTAATACGGCGGAATTCCTCCTTTTGGAATTTTTACGATAAGCAAATATTTGTTATCAACTTTTACGGAAACAATATCAACTAAAATTGCAGGGGAACAATTATCGTTTATTATGTTTGCTATTTTTTCTTCAAACATAAACAAATCTTTTTCGTCAATTCCCGCAATAATTCGGGGATTATTTTTAATACCCAAAAAAATTTCACCCCCGCCGTCGTTGCTGAAAGCGACTGCGGTTTTGGCAATGCTCTCATTTTCGGGTATTGTTTCTTTAAATTCTAAATATCTTCCTTCAGGACTTTTAATTTTTTCTATAATTTTCATGCTACAATATATAAGAAAAATTAATAATTGTAAATTAATAATTTTACATGAACAAACAATCAAGAGTGTTATAAACTTTTAGGAAGTTATTATCATCAATAAATACAATTTAATGTCGTTTTATCTAACCAATTGTTTTAGCTGCCCATATAAGATTTGTGCACCGGGAAAATTTGGGTTAATACTTACGCATTTGCTAATATAGTTATATGCCTTGTTATATTGTTTCTTTTTAGCATAAGCACCCGAGATATTATAAAGAACTTGTAAATCAGATGAATTAAATCCCAGACTTTCTTCTAGATATTTAATCGAGCTATCAACTCTATCTTGCGATAAATCAATAATTCCAAGCCATTTAGTATTAAATGCATTAGGAGTAATTTCATGTTCTTTTTGTAAATAATAATAAGAATCGTTAAATGCTTTTGCTTGTAATAATTGAGTATAAGCTACCGAGTAATACTCGGTTATTATCGGAAATATATCTATAAGTGCGTTCATCTCTTGCTTAAAGTTGTTCACATCTCCTTTGTTTAAGTAATAAGTTGCGGCTTTTCTATGAGCATTTTCCCAAGTAAGTTTGTCGTCAATTACATATAAAGATAAACTATCAATGTAATCTTTAACATCAAATTGCATAACAACTTGTGCCGTTGTTAAGGGCTTATCGGTGTAAGGCCAGTCTGCTTTTAAAATTGTAATGCGGTACCTAGACACAGTGGAATCAAGTTTTGTAAAAAGCAAACCGTTAACGGTTAAATTATCTTGTTTATTTAAGTCAGAAATTAAAGGTTTTTCTTTTGGCAATAAATTACTTTTTATCATTTGATCATAAAAAAGTTTACCTAAATAGTTATAACCTGTAACTGTAGGGTGTAAGTGATCCGTCATTAAATCATCACCCGTTATTCCGAACCTGCTAATTGCACAAAAAGCTGAATCTACATTAACAACAGGATAATTAAAATCTTTTCCTAACTTTAAGATGGTATTGTTTATGTCCTCAGAAGCCCTAAAACGTAATAAATCTAAATCTTTAGCTTTAACAAAAAGCTTCTTCGCCTCTATACTATCCCCTTTTTCAAGCAATTCATTAGCTTTAATAAATGTATTTAAGGCACTATTTTTATCATCGCTTATAAAAGGTTTTTGGTCTCGCAAATTAGATGTTAAATTTCCCAAAATTACAGGAATATTGTTTTCTTTAAGTAAATTTAACATATCTCGCATATTACCTTCAAACTGTTTTACTCCCAATTCATAAACAGATGATTTATAAGGGATATATTGCTCTTTAGCCATTCGAGCCATTAATGTGCCCCCTTTATTAGCTTCGTTTCCGCTAAATAAACTAACTACATATTTAATCGTGTTCCTTAATAACTCAACAGTTTTATAATTGTTTAACTTAAGCATTAAATTTACAATTCCGCGATAAGCACCCAGTGATTCTGTTGAACCGACTCCCAAAGCACCGTAATATTCGTTATGTCCCGTATAAAATAATACTAAGTCAGGTTTTTGTTCAATAATTCCCGGTAGTAAGTCTAATAAAGTATAAGTGTTTATAGCAGCCATTGAAACATTTATTGTTTCTATTATCATATTCGGATACA
>JAEXOD010000045.1 GCA_023447335.1 Bacteroidota bacterium | reverse complement strand
CTACAGAGAATATTTGATCTATAACGGCTTGTCTAACTTCGTGTTTTAACATATCCAATTGTGCAGTATCATTCCACGGCATATTTGTTCCGTCATTTCCGTGATAAATATATCTAACATCACCGTTACGTTTATCTGTTCTTCTAAATACTACTGCTGCGTCTGACTTATTAAAATAGCCGTCCTCTAACTGTAATTCAATATCGGGATTATCGGATAGATTAGGACCATTAAATTTATAGTTTGGATATGGCAAATCGTTTCTTTGAACAAAGTAATCAGGTTTTTCGATTATCCACTTTGAAAAGATTCCTGTATGATTTGGAACCATGTCGCTTGCTAATCTAATACCGCGTTGTTTTGCTCTATAATTTAAATTTTCATAAGCAGCCTCTCCGCCTAAATCCTCTGCAATAGTATAATCATACAGTGAATAAGCAGAAGAAATAGCATCAGGATTCCCCATAATATGTTTTATTTTCTTTGATGCACTGCTACGTTCCCAAATACCGATTAACCATAAACCGGTAAAATTCCATCGGGCAAGCTGATCTAATTCGCTATCAGGTATTTCGTCTAATCTACTTATACGTCTATTATATTTTTTTGAAAGTTGGTCGAGCCATACATACGAGTTCTTTGCAAGAATTACAATTTGAGGCATCCAATCCAAATCTTTTGTAAATTTTTCAGGTTCCTCGTAATCTTGTAAGCTTTCTGTACTGTAACTATAAAGTGATTTACCAATAAACACTGTATCATCAATGTTATCACCTAATTTGTATTTCGGAACAACGGTAGGGGTTCCGCCGCCGCCGTCTCCCATGAAACTTTGAGGTAATACTTCTTCACGTTTTAAATCGTATGTTAGTAATATTTTATTTGAAAATTTTTCTTCTATTAAGACCAACCAATTTGATTTTATGAACTCTAACTGACTCTCGATATTATCAGGATTAGTTAGTATCGGGGTCTTAAGCATTGTAATAATATCTTGATTTTCGGGTCCGAAAGGCTTTTCCTTTTTAAAAAAATCTTCTAGCAAGTTTATGGTTTTTAAGTATAAATCTTTATTATAAAAATAGTTTTCGTCAAACAATTCAATAATGTCTTTGTTTGCAGGATTGAAGTTTGCAAAATATAACATTATCAGTTCTTCAATAGAAGTTTCTAAATTGGGTTTGTTGCCGTTAAATGAATTTAAATATTCGAATATGCTTGCTTTACCTTTATAAACATCCAAAGGGGGGAATAGAGAGTTAAATTCGAAAAGAATTTTCCTTAAATTTTCTTCGCCTAATTTTGAAGATAAAAAACTGGTTGCTCGGTTAAAAACTCCGGGATTTTCTTTATCCTCGTATTCTCTTAAAATAAAATGGTATATTTCGTCTAAAAGTCCGGTGCTGTAAAATTTACTAACTTTTACTTTTTTGTCGTCTGAACGTTTTTCATTAAAAAGATTTGTGAATTTTCGTACTGCTGCATTATTTGCAAATACAACATTCCCTGTAATAGTAAAAAACGAATCATCAAAATTGTATCTTTGCCTACTCTGTTTTGAAACATGAAATTCAAAAGTAGCAAAATTATTGTTTGATTTTTCTTCTGCCGAGATGTTTATAAACAGAGCCATATTATCTCCTATATGTGCAAATAAATTATTATCCAATCTACAAATATAACTAAATGTTCTCAATTATGTTTATATATGCTAATTTTAACTTGTTAAATTTTTAATATTAAAATAGCCGAAATTAGTTTTAGGCAAAGAAAAATAATGAATTAAAACAAGATTGCCGGTTTTAATAAATATTTAGCGAATAAAGGAAGGAGTAAAATGAGGTGATCAGTAAATTAACTAAACAACTCTCCCACAAGTTGTGTAAAAATCACTTTCTGATCTAAATTTGTAGATTTAACAGCAAGGTCGGCAGCCAAAAGAGCATTTATTGCTTTTAAAATACGTGCTTCGTTACGGAATGCGACCGCTTTTAAGCAATTTTTATAAAAATATTCTGATGTCTCGGCTTTTGCAGCAGCCTCCTTTGGTGAAATATCTTTTTTTATTAACTCAATGCTTTGCATAATTGTAATAAAATATTTATTCAAAGTAGCAAGTATCATTAACAAATGATTGCCGTTGTACATTAGATTATAACCTATTGATAGCACCTTATCTTTTTGTCCGGAGCTTATAGCATCAAGTAGATTAAAAACGCTGTATTCTTTAGTATTCGAAGCTAATGAATTAATTAATTCATTAGTAATTTTTTTATTTTCACCAAGATAGTTGAAAAACTTTTTTATTTCTTGATCAAGTCTGTTTTTGCTCTCACCAACGATTTCCACCAATAGAGTAGCATCTTCATAATCAATTGACAGTTTATTTTTCTTTACTTCTTTAATAACCCAATTAATTAAGTCAGTGCCTTTCATCTCCCTTGCTTCAAATGCCCAACCTTTATTAGTGATTGTCTTAAAAGGTTCTGTGTTTAGAGAGCTTATTTTTTCGTTATAAGTAATTACTAAATAAGTAAACTCAGAAGGATTTATAACATATTCGGTTAAAACTTTTTTTTCTGCTGCATTTTCAAGGTTTTTTAATACAACAAGTTTATAGTCTCCGCTAAAAGGGTATGTCAAAGCCGAAGCGATGTACCTATCGATTTCTTCTTTTTTATCTAATCTTACTATTTCTTTATCAAAATCAGAAGTGATTTGAGAACTTAACGTCTGTATAACATCATCTGCTGTTTTTTCAATCTCGTAAGTATCTGCACCAAAGATAAAATAAACAGGTAAAAACGACTCTTCATTTAAGTAATCATATACTTGTGTTATATGAAAAGCTTCGGCTTTTACACTTATCCCTTTTTGTTTCATTTATTTTACAACTTTTTTAACGTTGATTTTATTAATTACCACATCAACAAAAGGTTTGTTTCTATCCGGACTTACGGCTACCTTACCTATTGCTTGAACTACTTCAAAACCTTTTTTAACCTCACCGAAAATAGTATGTCTGTCGTTTAGGTGTGGTGTCGGAACTAAAGTTATGAAAAACTGACTTCCGTTAGTGTTTGGACCTCTATTAGCCATTGCTAATAAGCCCGGTCTATCATATCTTAATGATGCATCGAATTCATCTTCAAAAGTTTCTCCGTAAATACTTCTTCCGCCCATACCTGTTCCGGTAGGGTCACCGCCTTGAATCATAAATCTATCAATAACTCTATGAAAAATAATCCCGTTGTAGTAACCGGAAGTTGCTAACCCTACAAAATTTTTAACTGTTTTTGGAGCTAATTTATGAAAAAATTCAATTTCAATAGTTCCCATAACAGTTTCCATCTCGGCAACCAAAACCTCATTATCTTGCAAGTCCATTAAAGAATCCAATTTTACCTCGTTTATTTTTATTTGAATGTTTGTAGTATCTTCTTCAGTTTGTGCTAAAAATGGTGTAGAAAAAGTTAAAAACAATAATAATGCGAAAATGCGTCTTAACATAGTTACCTCAATTTAATTATTAGGGATTTATAATGTTTAAATACAAAAATAATAAAATTATTACACCAACGGCAATACGATAAATTACAAAAACATAAGTAGAATTTTTCTTTAAGAAATTTATTAAAAATGCAATTGCAAAATAACCGCTTATTGCCGAAACTAATGTAGCAATTGCCAAAGTAAAAATACCTGACTGGTCTAGGTTTTTGTACTCATGATAAAATTCTAATAATCCGCTGCCAAATACAGCAGGAACACTTAGTAAAAATGAAAATCTTGCTGCAGTTTCTCTTTTAAGTCCTAAAAATAATCCCGCAGTGATAGTTGTTCCGCTTCTTGATGAACCAGGTATTAATGATAATGCTTGAGCGCATCCGATTAAAACGGTATCAAGCCAGGTTATTTTTTCTAGACCTCTGGTAAATTTACCAAATTTTTCTGCTCCGGCTAATATTATACCAAGTACAATTAAGGATGTTGCAATTACGAAAAGGTTTTTTGTGAAGTGCCCTTCAATGAAATCTTTAAATCCAAGACCAATAATAACAACCGGAATACTGCCTAAAATAATAAACCATCCAAGTTTTGAATCAAAAGATTGTTTAGCAAAACCTTTGGGTGAAATTAAATTATCTTTAATAAAGCCGATGAAAATGGCATATAGGTCTTTCCAAAAGTAGATTAATACTGCAGCTAATGTGCCTAATTGAACTACGGCAATAAATGCAGTCCATCTTTCCGGATTTTGGTCACTTATTAAACCCATTAACTTACCGGCAACCGTTAAATGTCCGGTACTACTAATCGGTAAAAATTCAGTTAAGCCCTGAATAATCCCTAATACAATTGCTTCAATAATATTCAATGTTTTCTCCTAAAAAAAATAAGTAATTCCTAATTTAACTGCAAATGTAATTCCGTTTAAATTAACTTCGGTCTTATTTATAAAATCATATAATTCCTTGTTACCTTTTAGATCTCCTGAGATATCATACCTGAAATCTATTCCTATGTTTGCATACATATCTCCGCTTAATAATGTATTTCCTGAACCGCGTAAAACAATACCGTAACCGGTTGATTTATAAGACGAAGCAACGGCAAAATTCGGAAGTTTTTCATCCAAAGAAACAAATCTTGGACCAATTCCGCCTCCAAACTTAAATTGATATCCGGTTCCGCTTAAAAGATAATAGGCAATAACAGACGGTTTAAAATGAAGATAAGAAATATCATAAGTTCCTACATAAGACAGAGTGTTAAATGAATATATTACGTTTGAATAGTCCAAAGCTATTCCAAAATCATCATAAATTTGATAGCCAAATTCTCCGTAAAACTCTATGGCGCTGCTAAAATCGTCAAGGCGATTTCCTGGCGGAGCAAAATTTGTATTAATATATTCGGTTAAATAGGATGCATTAATAACGTTAAATCCCATTCCTGCTGAAATTTGAAATTGTCCGAATATATGAGTCGAAAACACAAAGAAAGCTAAAATTAATACTTTTTTCATCAATTATCCTTGCTCGATTTAAGAACGGAAATAAAATCCTCTGCTTTACCGCCTCTACTTTTTTGTTTAATATTAATAAATATGAAAAAGAAAAGAGCTAATCCGATAAAAACGATATACGAAATAAAGTGGGTCAAAATTGCATATGCTGCTGCAGCTTCTTTTCCGAATGAATAAAGCTCAACTAAAATAAAAATAGAAATTGCATGATATGAGCCGGTTCCCCCCGGGGTAGGGATAATAACACCAAAAGAACACAATGCAGAAACAACCCAAGCCATAGCAAAGGTTATTTCGCCGGCGTATTGAAAATTAAACATTAAAAGTCCTACTTGAGTTGTAATTGCATAAAGCAGAATAATTATAATTGATAGAAAACCTGTTATAATCCAATTTTTAACGCCCTTAATTCCGGCAATTCCTGCTAATAGGGTATGGAATATATAATCTACTTTATTTGCAATTTTTGGAGAAATGAAATTTAGTTTTTTAATAAAATTTTCGGAGACTTCTTTCTTCCATAAACTAAAGATGACAATGGCAATGATGAATGAGGATGAAAAAACAAGTGTGAAAATGATTGTTGATTTCAACCACACTACATCATTAAACAAGTTACCGTTATATAAAAATAAACTAACTATTACTGTAAAAACAAGCATAATTATGTCTATAACTCGTTCGATAATAATAGTTCCCAACATGGATGAACGTGAAATACCTTCCCATTTACCGATAAAAAGCCCACGGTAAACTTCTCCTAATCTAGGAATTACACAATTAACTCCGTATCCAATCATTGTTGCCCCAAAAAAATTAATTGTCTTTGAATCAGACTTAATAGATTTGGTCATAATTTGCCAACGAAAAGATCGTAAAAAATGAGAACCAATAAAAAGGATAAAGAATAAAACTACATAACCAACATTAGCATTATAAATAAGTGTAATCGATTCTTTAATATCGATCCCTTTAAGTGCAAAGTAAAGAAATAATATCATTAACAAAAAAGGAAATAATAAACCTAAGTATTTTTTTGCGTACTTTTTGATAAAGTTTTCTCCGAATAAAAAAATATAAAACTTAAAAATACAAAAAAAAACGGAATTAAATAAGATACTATTATAAGGAAATACTTTTTTATTAATATAAAATATAAAAGTCTTGGGACTAATCTGTAAGAAATTGACTTTAGACTTTAATTATTTATTATTATAATAGCCTAAAAATGATTAACTTTAAAGCTTAAATATTATTTATTTCATAATGACCCAAATATGAAGAGAATTTTTATTTTAGGTTCAACAGGCTCAATAGGTGTTAATACTTTAAATGTTGTTAAGACGTTTAGCGAAATTTTTACTATTGAGGCAATTACAACAAATAGAAATATTGATCTATTGCTAAAACAAATTGAGGAGTTTAATCCAAAATTTGCAGTTGTTACTGATAATGAAGCAGCCGAAAAACTCAAAAATGATTATTCGGGGAAAACAAAAATTTTATTTGGGAAAGAAGGATTAATTGAAATAGCTAAAAATGCAGATTATGATATATTGGTATCTTCCCTTGTCGGTTTTGCGGGGCTTGCTCCGACTATTGAATCAATAAAACGAAGTAAAAGAATAGCTTTAGCAAATAAAGAAACCTTAGTTTCTGCCGGTAAACTTGTTGTTGATTTTTGTGAGAAGTACAATGCGGAAATTATACCTGTTGACAGTGAACATAGTGCAATATTTCAATGTTTGGTAGGCGAAAAGGAAGAAAGTATTAGGAAAATAATTTTAACTGCTTCAGGTGGTCCTTTTTTACATAAAACAAGAAAAGAACTTGAAACAGTTACGTTACAAGAAGCATTGAATCATCCAAATTGGAGTATGGGGAGCAAAATAACAATCGATTCGGCAACCATGATGAATAAAGGATTGGAAGTTATTGAAGCCAAATGGCTGTTCAATCTTGGGTCAGAAAAGATTGATGTAGTTGTTCATCCTCAGTCAATTATTCATAGTATGGTTGAATTTTCGGACGGAGCAATCAAAGCTCAATTAAGCATTCCGGATATGAAAGTACCTATTCAATATGCACTAAGTTACCCGGAAAGATTTAATAGCAACTTTGTTGAAACTGATTTTGTTAAGATAGGTAAGCTAACTTTTTTTGAACCGGATTATGAAAAATTTAAGTGCTTAAAGCTGGCATTTAAAGTTTTGGAACAAGGCGGTGTATCTGCATGTATATTAAATGCTGCAAATGAGATTGCTGTTAGCAGATATTTGTCCGGTAATATAAAATTTACGCAAATTCCCGAACTAATCGAAGATGCATTAAATTTTATTCCAAATCAACAGGTATTTGACTTAGAGACGATTTTTGAGGTTGATTTAAAGACCAGAAATTTTTTAATTACGAATATTAATTAGGAGTATTATATAGAATGGATTATATAATTTATTTTGTGATAACAATTGCCATATTGGTATTTATTCACGAATTGGGACACTTTTTAGCTGCGAAAATTTCAGGAATGAGAGCCGAAGTTTTTGCTATAGGATTTGGGAAAAGATTATTTGGTTGGAATAAAGTAATCGGATTTACCTGGGGAGAATTACCTAAAGATTTTGACGGCGGAGATAATACCGATTATAGATTGTGTTTATTGCCACTTGGCGGGTATGTGAAAATATCCGGTATGATTGATGAAAGTTTTGATACAAAGTTTGCATCAAGCGAACCCAAACCTTATGAATTCAGAGCTAAATCTACTCCTAAAAAATTGTTTGTAATAACCGCAGGCGTATTGATGAACTTTTTGTTGGCATTAATTATCTTTTGGGGAATAAACTTTTTTCACGGTAAGCAAATAATTAAGACAACAACTATCGGGGTAGTTGAGGAAGAAACCATAGCCAAAGAATCCGGGTTTAAATCCTACGATAAAATATTAAAAGTTAACGGAGTTGAAGTTAAAGATTGGGAAGAAGTTATCTCGGCATTTTTGATTAACAACATCGGAAAAAATTTAAAGGTACAAGTTGAAAGAGGAGGAGAAAAAGTTGATTTATTTATTAGTAGTTCGAAAATTAAAAAAACTAGTAAAAGCAACTTCTTTTTGCCAATAGGAAATACTGCGCCTGTTATTACTGACGTAATGAAAGATAGTCCGGCAATGACGGCCAAAATAAAAGCTGAAGATGTTATTCTTAGTATTAAAGATAGCGTCGTAACAAGTAGTAAGCAAGTGATTGGATTAGTTTCGTCTTCTAAAAATGTTCCTGTTAATATTAAATTGTTAAGGGGAAAAGATACATTATACGTAACCGCTACCCCTTCGTTCGAAGGTAAAATAGGTATTGCTTTAGGTGATGTATATGACGGACCTATTGATTACAAGAAATATGGATTTTTTAGTGCTTTTTCAGTTAGTTTTGATAACTTATTAAATTTGACAGGTGTTACTTACATGATGTTTCGTAATGTAATTGTCGGAAATGTTGAGTTTAATAAAGTTTTTGGAGGACCAATTAAAATAGCTCAGTTTGCCGCCAGAACTGCGGAAAACGGAATAGTTTCCTTTTTATCATTTTTGGCTGCTTTAAGTCTAAGTTTGGCTATATTAAATATTCTTCCGTTCCCGGTTCTTGACGGAGGACACTTTGTAATAATTTTAATTGAAGGCATTTTAAGAAGAGAAATACCGATTAAAGTGAAAATTGCAATTCAGAATACAGGATTTGTTATTTTAATGCTTTTAATGGTTTTTATTATTTATAATGATATAATTAGTTTGTAATTAAATAGCGGAAATGAATAGTTTTAAATTAGTATCAAACTATGCCCCTTCCGGTGACCAGCCTCAGGCTATTCAATCATTATATGAAGGAATAAAAAGGGGTGAAAAGCACCAAGTTTTACTTGGAGTTACCGGAAGCGGAAAAACTTTTACTATTTCCAATCTTATTGAAAAATACAATAAGCCTACTTTAGTAATTTCACATAATAAAACACTTGCTGCTCAACTTTATTCTGAACTAAAATCTTTTTTTCCACAGAATGCGGTTGAGTTTTTTATTAGTTATTATGATTACTATCAACCCGAAGCTTATGTCGTAAAGCGTGATTTGTTTATTGAGAAAGATTTTTCAGTAAATGAAGAAATCGATAGATTGCGACTTAAAGCCACTACTTCTTTAATAGAAGGAAGAAACGATGTTATTATTGTTGCAAGTGTTAGCTGTATTTATGGCATTGGGGCTCCTCAAGAATATGCTAATCAAATTATTACTCTAAAAATCGGTCAAGAAATACCGAGGAAAGAGCTGCTAAGAAAACTTATTGATATTTATTACGTTAGAAATGATATCGAGTTTTCCAGAGGTACTTTTAGAGCACGAGGAGATGTGGTTGAAATTATACCCGCATACCAATACGAAGAAGCAGTAAGAATACAAATGTGGGGGGATGAGATTGAAAAACTTTCGATTATTGATTCAATTACGGGAAATGTTATCCGTGATGCAGAAACAGTAGCAATATTCCCGGCTAAATACTTTGTTACTACTCAAGAACAAGTTGATAAAGCCCTAATAACTATAGATGAAGAATTAAGAGAAAGATTGAAATATTATTGGGCAGAGGAAAGATATGTTGAAGCTCAAAGACTAGAGCAGAGAACAAGGTTTGATATGGAAATGATTCGAGAAATAGGTTACTGTGGGGGCATTGAGAATTATTCTCGACATATGGATTCCAGACCTCCTGGAAGTCGTCCATATTGTTTGTTTGACTATTTTCCTAAAGATTATCTTTTAATAATTGATGAGAGCCACGTAACGGTTCCTCAAATTAAGGGAATGTATAACGGAGATAGGAGTAGAAAAGAGGTTTTGGTTGAATATGGTTTTAGACTTCCATCAGCATTAGATAACAGACCTCTTAAATTTGACGAGTTTGAAAGTTTAGTTAATCAAGTTGTTTATGTTAGTGCTACACCGGCGGATTATGAACTTCAGAAAAGCGGGGGAAGTTTTGTTGAGCAAATAATTCGTCCCACCGGGTTATTAGATCCGTTAATTGAAGTAAGACCCGTTAAAAATCAAATAGATGACTTAATATTTGAAATTAAAAAAAGAATAACTAAAAACGAACGTACTCTGGTTACTACTCTAACCAAGAAAATGGCTGAAGATTTGACTGATTATCTTGAGCGATTAAACATTAAAGTAAGATATATACATAGTGATGTTGATTCACTGGAACGAGTCGAAATAATTCGTGATTTACGTATTGGTGATTTTGATGTTTTGGTTGGTGTAAATTTACTTAGAGAAGGATTGGATTTACCGGAAGTTTCCCTAGTTGCTATTATCGATGCAGACAAAGAGGGCTTTTTAAGAAGTGAGCGTTCTTTGTTGCAAACGGCGGGTAGAACTGCAAGAAATAGTAGCGGAATAGTTATTATGTATGCAGATAAAATTACCGATAGTATGAAAAAAACTATTGATGAAACAAACAGAAGAAGGAAACTGCAACAAGAATACAATGTAAAACATAATATAATTCCTAAAACTATTTTTAAATCAAAAGAAGAGATATTGAATTCTACTTCAATTGCGGATGTTCGGAGAAAAGAAACAGAAAAACCGGATTATGCAATGAAAGCAGCCGAACCGATTGTCAAATATATGTCGACTGATCAAAAAAAGGAATTAATTGACCAATTGACTGAAGAGATGCTTAACGCTGCCAGAGATTTGGAATTTGAGAGAGCTGCGGCTTTAAGAGACGAGATACAAAATCTTAAAGCATTAATGAAATAATATGAAACTTTTTTTTATTCTTTTAATATTTGTTTCTTCATCAATTTATTCACAAGATGAAGGAGCTTTCAGAATTGCAAGATTGAAATATAACGGCGGTGGTGATTGGTATAATGATCCTTCGGCAGAGGTTAATCTGCTTAAATTTGTGCAAGAAAATTTTAAGCTTAAAGTAAAACCGGAATATATTTTTGTAGATGCAAATTCAAATGATATTTTTTCATATCCATTCTTGTTTATTACCGGTCACGGTAATATTATGTTTTCGGAAAACGAAGTGAAAAAGTTAAGAACCTATTTAGATAAAGGGGGATTTATATATATTGATGATGATTATGGATTAGATAAAGCAATTCGTAGAGAATTTAAGAAAATCTATCCGGAAAAAGATTTTTTTGAACTTCCGTTTAATCATCCTATTTATAATATCGCATTTAAATTTCCTAACGGGGTTCCTAAAACCCACGAACATGACGATAAAACACCAAAAGGATTAGCTATTACAAACAACAATAAGGTCGTTGTGTTTTATACATTTGAAAGCAACCCAAGTGACGGGTGGGCTGATCCAGAGGTTCATAAAGACCCAAAGGAAAAAAGGATTGAAGCACTTAATTTCGGAGCAAATCTAATATTATATTCACTAATATATTAAGTATAAATTGATAGACGATAAATTAAATATTATTCACACTCAATTAAAAAGTTTTTTTAATAAGAATCTTTTTACGGATATAATATCGAAAGGAATATCATTCCTTTCTTTAACTTTTGTTGCTATCTTTATGTTGATTGTAATAGAATCATTGTTTTTTTTCTCTGTAAAAGTTAGAACAATCTTATTTGGTATAACTCTTCTGATTTTTTTTATAGTTATTGGAGTATTATTACTTTTATGGATTTCAAAGAAAATAAAATATAACTATAAAACCACTGCAAAAACTATTGGTGAGTTTCTTCCGGATATAAAAGATGAACTATTGGATGTTTTACAGCTATCGGAGAATAATAAGAACAATCCTTTTGTTTTGAAAGCATTTGAAAACTTGTTTGAAAAAATTGAAAAAATTAATTTTTCGCGTTTTGTTGATATAAAAAAGCTAAAAAGAAGCATAGTAACGTTAGGGAAAATTTCTCTTGTTATAATTGCGCTATTTGTATTGCTCCCTTCATTATTTGAGGCTGCAACAAGACTTATTAACTATGACTTAAACTATACTCCTCCTCCAAAATATTCTTTTTATATTTTGCCGGGTGATATAAAAATTACTAAAGGGGAAGATGTTGCTTTTAACATTGAAGTAAATGGTGCCAATACAGAAGTAATTAAATTTTGTTACAAATTTATTGAAGAAAGCGAGTTTAATAGTGTTGAGCTAAAACATAATGACGGAAACAAATTTATTTATAAAATTACTAAAGTACATTCCGATCTTGAGTATTATGTTAAAGCAGAAAATGTGGAAAGTATTCATCACAAGATAACAGTAGTTAACAAACCATTTATTTCGGGATTTGATATTCTTATTTCTCCGCCAACCTATTCTCAATTAAATCAAATATCGCAAAAGGATAACGGGAATATTTCGGCATTAAAAGGTACTAATGTCAAAATTAAAGTTCTTTCTTCAAAGGAATTGAAAGATGCATATTTATTGTTTAATGATAGTGTTAGGGTTAATCTTAAATTGGACAATAGTTTTGCCGAAGGTGGATTTATTGTAAAACAAAATAGCTATTATCAAATAATAATTGAGGATAAACAGGGGAATAAGAACGAAAATCCTATAAAATTTAATGTGGTTGCAATTGATGACTATTTCCCTGAAATTGAAATTGTAACGCCGAATAAAGATGTAAATTTACCACAAGATAATAAACTTGCACTTATAATAAAAATAAAAGATGATTTTGGATTTACTAAACTAAATTTAAACTATAAGTTAACTGAAAGTAAGTTTGTTTTACCTGATGAACTCGCAAATGAAAGAAATAAAGTACAAACACTTGAAATTGATGTAAAGAAAAAAGAGCAAGAAGTTTATTATATATGGAATTTATCTCCCTTAATGCTTGCGATTGAAGATGTTTTAAGTTATTATTTAGAAGTTTTTGACAATGATAACTTCACAGGACCTAAATCAGTAAAATCAAATACTTTTACGATTAGAGTACCCGGATTAGACGAAGTTTTTGCCGATGCCGATAAACTTCAAAATGAAGCAGAGAAAAAATTAACCGAATTATTTAAAGAAGCTGAAAAATTAAATAAAGAACTTGATAAAATAAGTGATTTGCTTAAAAAAGATAAAAAGGATATCACTTGGGAAGAAAAAGAACAGATAAAACAAGCTGCTGAAAAGTTTGATGAGTTAAGTTCCAAAACCGAAGATATTAAACAAAAACTTTCTGAAACGCAAAATAAACTAGAAGATAAAAACTTACTCTCTAAAGAAACACTTGAGAAGTATATGGAGTTGCAAAAGCTGATGAACGAGTTAAGCAATGAGGAAATGCAAAAGGCTTTTGAAAAACTTAATCAAGTATTAAAGAACATGAATCGTGATCAGGTACAAGCAGGTTTAGAAGACTTAAAAAAGAATGAAGAATTGTTCCAAAAAAGTATAGAAAGAACCTTGAATTTACTTAAACGAATGAGAGTTGAACAAAAAATTGATGAACTTGCTAAGCGTACAGAAAATTTGGAAGATAGACAAGATCAATTAAATGATAAAACCGAAAAATCCAATTTGAATAATAATGAGGATAAAAAAGAATTACAGAAGATGCAAGATGAATTGTCTAAGGATGCCAAAAAGTTTGAAGAAGAACTAAAAAAACTTCAGAAAGAAATGGAAGATCTTAAAGATATGCCTAAGCAAGAGATGGATAAAGCTGTTGAAGAAAGTGAAAAGCAGGATAATGAACAGCTATCGGAAGAGATAAATAAAGATTTACAGCAAAATCAAAAATCTTCGGCAATGCAAAAGCAAAAGAAACTTTCTAAAAATATGCAAAAGATGAATAAAATGATGCAGCAAATGAAAGAAAGTATGCAAATGCAAAATCAAATGCAAGTATACAGTGATATGTTGAAGCTTATTGATAATATGCTTTATTTATCTAAAGAGCAAGAAAAAATTAAAAACGAATCAATAAATTTACCGACTAACTCACAGAAATTTAATGATCTAAGTAAGGAGCAGTCAAATATCCAAAGGGATATGGATAGGCTATCTCAGCAGATGAATGATTTAGCACAAAAGACATTTGCCATTTCTCCGGAGATGGGTAAAGCATTAGGTGAAGCACGAATGAATATGAATAGTGCAATGCAATCTTTACAAGGTAAAAACGGATATGCTGCTTCACAAAGTCAGAGCAAAGCGATGGGAAATTTAAACCAAGCGGCTATGATGATGAAGAGTATGCTTGATCAGATGATGAACCAAAGCGGTGGTCAAGGAGGCGGTATGATGTCTATGATGCAACAGTTTAAACAGCTTACACAACAACAAATGAGTTTAAATCAACAGACAATGCAAATGATGCAACAGGGTATGCAGGATATGCAACAGATGCAAAAATTGGCTGCCCAGCAAGAATTGATTAAAAAATCAATGGATGAATTAAACAAAGAAGCTAAAGAAACAGGACAGTCAAAAAAACTTGCAGCAAATACCGAAAAGATCCTGAATGAGATGAATGAAGTAATTAGTAATATGAGAACGCAAAAGGATATTGATGATAATATCATTAAGAAACAAGATAAAATATTAAGTCGGTTATTGGATGCTCAAAGGTCAATAAACGATAGAGATTTTGAGAAAGAGCGTGAAGCAAATTCCGGTAAAAATAGAAATCAAAATTCACCGAATAACAATAATAAATCGGATGAAGAACAAAATATAATTTACAATGAGTTAATTAGAGCGGGTAGGGAAGGATATTCTAAAGATTATGAAGAAATGATTAAAAAGTATTATGAAGAATTAATTAAAAACGGTGTAAAAAAATAGTATCCTAAATTTTTGTATTGAGTTTAATTTATCTTTTTTGGATTTTGGTGTAACATTTTTGGAATGCGTATGAAAAAATTGTGTTTATTATTCTTCAGTATGTCGTGCATTTTATTTGCTCAGGAAGTTAAAAATATAACATTATCCGACACAACACAGTCGGAAATAAAATTAAATTATTTTTCTCCGAGTGAAATAAAGTACGAACTTGTAGATGTTAATAAGTACCTGATTTCTGATATTGATATTTTGAAAATTCGGTCAAGATCATTTAACGGAAATATTAATGAAGAAGATAAATTTAAAATTGAAAGCGGAAATAATATACTTAATCCTCTTTACAAACAATATCTGCAAGACCAAAAATATGCAGTTTGGAAAACAATTTTAGGGAGTATGCAATTAGGGGCGGTCGGTTATCTTGCTTACAAGCACATAAAAAAATATGGATTTAAATAGAAATCACTTCCGTTTAATAGGCAATTATTTTAATCAATCCTCAGCTTTTTCTTTTTATATAAGTGTGTAATAATAGTGAATCGTTTGATAAAAACCGGTATCTAACTATTATGTATAAGTAATAATATGTTTATAATGTTTGAAGATAAAAAACATTGGTATGACGGCAAGTTTTATGATTTATTTATAGCTCCTAATCAAGATAGAATGTTTGGGATTATTAAAGAGTATATTGAACCAAATGCAAAAATTTTAGATGTCGGGTGCGGAACGGGCAGGTTTTCTTTTTATATTTCGGATAAATGTAGCTCGGTCACCGGTATTGATTTATCATCTAAAAACATTCTTACTGCTAAAAACAATTTAATTAGTAACCCCAATAGTAAAATCAAATTCATACATACAAGCATAACGGAAATGATTAACTCCGAGCATGCTAAATTTGATTATGCAGTAATTACTTATGTAATTCATGAAGTAAATAGTGAAGAAAGGTTACCGTTACTAAACGAAATATTTAAAATAGCGGATAAAATTATAATGGGCGATTATTTAATTCCGCAGCCTAAAGGTTTTTGGAAAGTCATTAATGAATTAGTTGAATTTTTTGCAGGGAAAGAGCACTATAATAATTACAAGGATTTTAAAGCAAATAAAGGAATTAAAGGGTTAGCCAAAAAGGGGAATTATAATGTTTTACATAAATTAAATAACAATCCGATTTCTTCCGAAATAGTTGTAATCGAAAAATAGAGGTCAATAATTAAAATTTTAGTAGGATCTGACGATAGAACAATAGATAGCATGGTTTCAAAAAGATTTGGACAAGCACCGTATTTTCTAGTATATGATAATATCGAAAACAAGTTAAGTGTTTTTGAAAATAATAACCAAGACGATGATCATGCAAATCTACAAAAATTTATTACGGAAGGGGTAACCGTATTTATCGTTGGTAATATCGGACCACATGCGTTTGAAAAAATTAATAGTCCCAAAACAAAAATATTTCTTGCTAGGTCAATTAGTGTAAAAGAAGCATTGATTAAATTTGAAAAAAATGAATTAATAATTTTAACAGAACCAACAGCAAAAAAAAGCATAGGTCATCATCATTAAATATATACTAAAAAAATATAGTTTAAAATAAAAAACCCTTTCTTGCGAAAGGGTTTTGAATTCGAATAAAAACACTACTAACCAAATAACTGAAGAACCTGCTGAGGAGCCATATTCAACTGAGCTAACATTGAAGTTGCTGATTGCTGTAAGATTGTTCCTCTCGTGGCG
>JAEXOD010000026.1 GCA_023447335.1 Bacteroidota bacterium | reverse complement strand
AAACGAAACCGTGAAACGATTTCGTTTTGTAAGCTAATTTATTAAAACAAAATTACTTTTTCTGTTGTGGCAAGTTTGGAGTAGTTGGAACAGAAGGTTGTGTTGTTTGCTGAATAATGCTTTCTTTTTGTGCTTTGCTTGCTGATGGCAAGAAGAACAAATTGATAACAATAGCTAAAATTAATAACGCACCACCTAAATACCAAGTAGCTTTTCCTAAAAAATCAGCTGTTTTGCGAGTTCCAAATACTGCACCGACATTAGCTCCTCCGACTAAAGTACCGGAAAGACCTCCGCCTTTACTAGACTGTAATAGCACAATAATCACTAACAACACTGCCACTATTACCGATATTGCCATTAAAAAAGTAAACATGTTATTTCTTCTCCGTTTAACATTGTAGCGAGGGAGGGATTCGAACCCCCGACACATGGATTATGATTCCATTGCTCTAACCTACTGAGCTACCTCGCCGGGTTAAAAATAGACAACAAATATAATTGATTTTTTTTAAATTTTCAAGTATTATTTAAAATATGATTTATTTTTGTATTATTAATATAACTTTTTACGAGATTTATTTATGAATATAAAACTACGCGATTTTTTCTACATATCCAACCTTTTAAGCCTTTTAAGACTGTTTTTAGGTGTTCCCATTTTTATACTTTTAGGTTATTCTGATCCTATTTCATTTACTTTAGTATCTATTTTGGGTGCTACAGCCATTATCACTGATTACTTTGACGGGTACTTCGCTCGTAAATATAATCAGATTACTGAATTGGGAAAGATTATCGATCCTATTGCAGATAAAATTTGTTCGGCTTTTGTATTGTTAGGGTTAACTGTTTTTCGAGGGTATCCTTGGGGAGTGTTAGTTTTATTAATGTATAGAGATATTCTAATTTTAATTTTTGGAACAATAATTTCAAAAAAGAAAGGCGAGGTTGTAAGTTCAATATTCCTTGGTAAACTTAATACTACAATAATTGGTATTTCTGCTTTCTTTTTTTGTCTTGAATTAAATAATATATTAGACCTAATTTTAATTATTTTTTCTTATATAATGATAGTAATATCAGGTTACGCTTATTTGAAAATCGGCGAAAAAATGTTGGAATTTACAAAAAGGCAAAAGTTTATATTTAGAACGTTTATCACTTTGTTAAATGTTTTATTACTAATAATGTTTTACTATTTAAATAATTCGATTAATCATTTTTTAC
This sequence comes from Bacteroidota bacterium, assembly GCA_023447335.1. GTDB lineage: Bacteria > Bacteroidota > Ignavibacteria > Ignavibacteriales > Melioribacteraceae > JAEXOD01. Next base: position 4,260 of record JAEXOD010000026.1, on the reverse strand, counting down.
TATAATTTATGAATGAAGTTATTAGAGAGAAATTAGAATATTTACCAAACAACCCCGGAATTTATCAATTCAAAGACGATAAGGGAACAATTATATATATTGGTAAAGCAAAAAACTTAAAAAATAGAGTTCGCAGTTATTTTCAAAATAATATTACTAATCCAAAAACTTTAGCATTAGTTAATAAAATTAACGATTTGGAAATGATAATTACGGGAACTGAGGTTGAAGCTTTAGTGTTGGAAAACAACCTTATTAAAGAAATAAAACCCCGTTATAATATAAATTTAAAAGATGATAAAACTTATCCATACATTAGAATTACAAATGAAGCTTATCCTCAGATATATCCGACAAGAAACATAATAAGGGACGGTTCTAAATATTTTGGTCCTTTTACCGATGTAAAAAGTATGAAAGCAAGTCTAAGATTAATTAATAAAATATTTAAAATTCGAAGCTGTAAATACGATTTTACAGAAGAAAATATAAGTAAAGGGAAATATAAAGTTTGTTTGGATTATCATATAAAAAAATGTGACGGACCATGTGAAAATTTAATTTCACGTACCGAATATTTTAATATGGTACAGCAGGCAATTAAGGTTTTTAGAGGAAAAACGGATGATTTGATAAAGGAATTGAAAGAAGAAATGTTCACCCTATCGGCAAATTTTGAATTTGAAAAAGCTGCCGGAATACGTGATAAAATTGACCAACTTATGGTTTACTCTTCCAAACAAAGGGTTGTTTCTACGGATTTGATTGATAAGGATATTATTGCAGTTGAAAGAGAAGATAAAGATGTTGCTGCAAGCATTCTAAATATTAGATACGGAAAACTTGTAAGTAAACGAAACCTTAAATTAAGCGGTGAACTGGATGAAAGCCCTGAATCACTTTATGCCTCAGTATTACGTTTTTATTATAATGAATATGTAGATATTCCGGATGAAATAATTGTTGAAACATTACCGGAAGAAAGTGAATCTATTTTAGAATGGCTTGCCGTACTAGGAGAAAAGAAACCAAAATTTGTAGTTCCGTTAAGAAAAAGCGAAGCACAATTATTACTTAAAATGTGTAAACAAAACGCACTTTTACAGCTCGGTGAAATAAAATTACAAAGATTGAAGAGAGAAAAAAATGTTCCTCATGTATTAATGGCTTTGAAACGGGACCTAATGCTTAAATCAATCCCCACTATAATAGAATGTTTTGATATCTCTCATTTACAAGGAACCGATACGGTAGCAAGTATGGTTGTTTTTGAAGACGGAAAACCTAAGAAAAGTTTATATCGTAAGTTTATTATAAAAACTGTTGAAGGGGTTGATGACTTTGCCTCAATGCAGGAAGTTATAACACGAAGATACACAAGAGTAAAAGAAGAAAATTTACATTTTCCCGAATTAATTATGGTGGACGGAGGTAAAGGACAGCTAAGCAGTGCAATTGAATCCCTTAAAGATATTGGTTTCGAAAAGTTCGAAATTATAGGTCTTGCAAAAAGATTGGAAGAAGTATTTTTACCAGGACAAAGTGAAGCTATATCTATTCCCAAAACTTCTAGTAGCTTAAAACTGTTACAACATATAAGAGACGAGGCACACAGATTTGCTATTTCTTTTCATAGAGAAAGGAGAAGTAAAAGAACTTTTAGCAGTGAACTAGAAGAAATTAAAGGAATAGGCAATGCAATTACGGAAAAATTATTAACATCTTTTACCGGGGTTGAGCGAATAAAAAACGCCTCGATTGAAGAACTCGAAAAAATTATCGGTAAAGCCAAAGCTAAAATCGTATTCGAGTATTTTGAAGCTAAGACCGAAAATGATGAAGCTAATAATGAAGAAGCGATTGAAGATTACGAAAACAATATTGACGAATTTAATAATGATGAGGAATAAATGAAAAAACTAATTAATAAACTAACTTTACTTCTTTTAATTGCTTGTTCGTTACATGCCGAAGAAGGGATGTATCCTTTAAGTGAAATTAAAAATTTAAATTTAAAAGAATTGGGATTTAATGTTTCCGTTGAAGAATTATATAATCAAAACGGTGTTAGTCTTATAACCGCTTTAGTTAATTTATCCGGCTGTACCGGTTCGTTTATTTCGGAAAACGGATTAATATTAACTAATCACCACTGTTCTTACAGTGCTATAAGCAGAGCTTCTACCGTTGAAAATAATTTTTTGGAAAACGGCTTTTCTGCTACAAGTTTAAAAGATGAAATTGAAGCAAAAGGAATTACTGCAAAAATAATAGAATCATATAGGGATGTCTCCGATGAAGTTCTTACGGCAATTAAGGATATTAAAATAGACTCGGAAAGACGAAAAGCGATTAATGAAAAAATTAAAGAAATTTCGGAAAGAGAAACAAATACCGAAAACTCTATTACTGCCGTTGTTGCAGAAATGTTACCCGGTAAATCATACGTCCTTTTTTTATACAAAACTATTTATGATGTAAGAATAGTATATGCTCCCCCTCAGTCCATCGGGAATTTCGGGGGTGAAGAAGATAATTGGGTTTGGCCCCGCCATACAGGTGATTTTACTTTTTTGCGTGCTTATGTTTCTCCTGATGGTAAAAGTGAAAAGTATAATGAGGAAAACATTCCGTTTAAACCTAAAAAATGGTTAAATATTAATATAAACGGTTTAAAAGAGAACGATTTTGCTTTTGTTCTAGGATACCCGGGAAGAACTTTTAGACACCAACCCGCAGAATTTTTAAAATACCAAAATAATTATCTATTACCTTTGGTGGTTGAACTTAACGGATGGCTTATAGATCAACATGAGGAATTATCGATACATAACGATTCTCTTAAATTAGAATACGCTCCGGTAATTAAAAGTTTGGCAAACACTTATAAAAATTTCAAGGGTAAATTACTTGGTATTAAAAGACTTTCGTTAATAACCAAAAAGATTGATGAAGAGAGCAAACTTATTGATTTTATAAAATCAAGCAATCTCGGTAATGAATACTCAAGCCTATTCACACAATTTGAAGAGATTTATACCAATAAATATAAATATGTTGAAGGTGAAATAATTACCGAAAGATTATTAAGATTTTCGACAATTTACAATGGACTAGAGTTTATCTTAAATTACAAGAAAGAAATTTCTAAACCTGACAAGGATAGACTCTCTGCTTTTCAAGAGAAAAATTTAGATAAATCTCTGTCTACTTTTTATTCTTCTTTCGGCAAAATTAATTTTGATTTAGAAAAGAGAATATTTACTAAGGTTTTTGAAAAGTTTAGTGAATTGGGAATAAATTACGATATTTATAACTATATTCCTAATACGTTAGCTGATAAAAACATAATTGCAAATTGGACAACTAACATATTGCCAAATTCAATATATTTTAAGGAAGGGGATAAATTATTAGATAAATCAATCGAAGAATTAATCGCTTTAAATGATTCTTTGATAATTATTTGCAATGCATTTAAAAGCTATAAGGATATGATTAAAACTAACAACGAATCGTTTGACGGAGCAAATAGCCGATTATTACCTTTGCTTGTTGATGCAAAAATGAAAATGGAAAATAAAAAATTTATACCGGATGCTAATAGTACTCTAAGATTAACTTATGGCAGAGTTAAAGGATACACTCCCGCGGACGCAACTTATTATAAACCGTTTACCACTCTAAGCGGTATAATAGACAAAAGCTACCGAGGAGATATCTATAAGATTCCTCAAAAACTTTATGAACTTAACAACACAAAACAAAATGACAGATTTTTTAGTAAAGATTTAAATGATGTGCCCGTTGCTTTTATATACAATATGGATACAACCGGCGGAAATAGCGGTAGTCCGGTTTTGAATGCAAACGGTGAATTAATAGGTCTTAATTTTGATAGAGCTTTTGAAGCAACAATTAATGATTTTGCCTGGAGTTCCGATTACAGCCGTTCAATCGGTGTTGATATCAGATACGTTTTATACATAACAAAAAACTTAGGTAACTCCAAGCATCTATTAAAAGAATTAAATATTGATTAATTTAATATCTCAATAACATTTTTATGTAATCCGGGTACGGCTGCAATTGTGCTTTGCCCGGTGATTGCATCATTCCCCTTATAATCCGTAATTATTCCCCCGGCACCTTGTATTATGGGGATTAATGCTGCTAAATCCCAAATATTCATTATCGGATCAACCATTATATCGGCATATCCGGTTGCCAAAAGCAAATAACCGTAACAATCACCCCATA
>JAEXOD010000011.1 GCA_023447335.1 Bacteroidota bacterium | reverse complement strand
AACTACTTTTAATATGATTGTAGGTAAAGAAACTCCGACTTCAGGAACTATAAGAATAGGAGAAACGGTAAAATTGGCTTATGTTGATCAATCGCGCCAAATATTAGACCCGAATAAAACTATTTGGGAAATGGTTTCAAACGGTGATGATAATATTTATTTCGGAAATAAATCGGTTAATTCACGTGCATATGTATCCAAGTTTAATTTTACAGGAGCAGATCAACAAAAATATGTAGGAACACTTTCAGGCGGTGAAAGAAATAGAGTACATCTTGCTATGATGTTAAAAGAAGGTGCAAATGTATTAATGCTTGATGAGCCTACAAATGATTTAGACGTGAACACAATGCGTGCATTGGAAGAAGCATTAGAAAACTTTGCAGGTTGTGTTTTAATTATTAGTCACGATAGATGGTTTTTGGATAGAATTGCTACTCATATTTTAGCATTTGAAGGTGATAGTAAAGCAGTTTGGTTTGACGGGAATTTTACCGAGTATGAAGCAAATAAACGTGAAAGATTAGGCGCTGCGGCAGATATTCCGCAGAGGATTAAATACAGACAACTCACTAGATAACATTTTTAATTTTTTAACGGATTCCGAAAAACTTCGGAATCCGTTATTTAACAATATAATAACTTTCATTTAATTTTAAAAATTTTTATATTTAAATTCATTCAAATCAATTAATAGGTATACTATGAAAAAAATACTTACAATATTTTCTTTACTTTTGTTTGTAGTAGTAATTAATGCTCAAGTATTAGTGGAAGAAAATTTCGATTATTTGGTTGGGGATAGTTTAACACAACATGGGTGGTTGGCACATAGCGCAGCAGGGTTAGTACCTGTAAAAGTAATAGATGGAAACCTTTCGTTTCTAAATTATCCTTTAAGCGGTGTTGGAAATATGACACAATTAACCGGAGGAAGCGGTTCAAGAGAAGATGTTAATTTCCCGTTTACGCCTCAAACTGAAGGTTCTGTTTATGTTTCGTTTTTGGTAAATGTTGATACTGCAGCAGCTACAGGAGACTACTTTTTTAATGTAGGACCTAATCCGATAGGGACTTCGTTTAGATGCCGTGTTTTTGTAAAACATAGCGATACAGGAAAATTCATTTTTGGTTTGGCTCAATCTTCAAGTAATCCTGCATATACTACAGAAACCTATGATTATAAGACTACTTATTTATTAGTAGCCGAATATGAATTTATACCCGGTGCTGCCGATAATGATACAGTTAGATTATATATTAATCCTGTATTGGGTGGAACAAAACCTCAATCTAATTTATCATACGTTTATACATTAACTGCTGCCGACTTAGCAAATCTTGGCTCAGTTGCATTACGCCAAGGAGCCAATGCTTATAGCATGAAAGTTGACGGAATGAAAGTAACTACACAGTGGAGTGATATAATTCCGGTTGAATTAACTTCTTTCAATGCTGTAAGTAACGGAAAAAATGTTAATATAAATTGGACTACTTCTACAGAAACTAACAATTTAGGTTTTGAGTTATATCGTAACAATTTAAAAATTGCTTTTGTTAAAGGAAAAGGAACTACTACCGAAAAACAAAACTATTTTTATAATGATAACAATTTAAACTCAGGAAAATATAACTATCAATTATTCCAAATCGATTATGACGGTACAAGAAGTTTAGTTGCTTCAACCGAAACAGAAGTTAATGTAACTCCTGTAGATTTTGGATTAAGCCAAAACTATCCAAATCCGTTCAACCCATCAACAAATATTAGTTTTTCTATACCTAAAGCTACTAATGTAAAAATAACAATTTTTAATGCTATCGGTAAAGAAATTGCTGTATTGGTAAACGGTAATTATGAATCCGGTACACATAATATTACATGGAATGCTAATAATATTGCAAGTGGTATGTATTTCTATAAAATGGAAGCAGGTAATTTTACTTCTACAAAAAAGATGATGTTAATTAGATAATTAGTTTTATCGCAAAAAAAATCCCCTTATCACGAGTAGTGAAAGGGGATTTTAATTTTTAAAGATATTATAAGTTTTCAGTTACATCATCAACTAAATAAATGATGGATTTATAGCTTATTCCGGTATTTACCGAAAGTCCTATTTCGCATGTACGGCTATTACTATAACCTTCATGGCAATTATCAGTTAATGTAGGCTTTAAATTATTTAATGCCGAAGAATTTAGTTCAGGATATGTAAAACCTCTATCACCGGCAAAACCACAGCAACCTACTTCAGCCGGGACAATTACATCTGTAGCACATAAAGAAGTTAAGGATCTAAATTTATCATCAAGTCCCATCTTTTTGGAGCTACACGTTGTATGAATTGTTACGGTTTTTTCTTGTTTATTAAATTTTAATTTATCTTTTAATAAATCATAAATAAATTCAATCGGTTCGTATAATTTAAATTTCGAATTGTTGTGTAAAGCAATATACTCTTTTGTTCTATACATACAGGGACTTGTATCATATAAAACAGGGTATTTTCCGTTCTGTGAAGCTTTATTAAGTGCTTCAATAAGTTCTTCAGCTTTTGCATCGCCTTGTTGCTTAAAACCCTTGCTCGCAAATGCCATTCCGCAGCAAAGATTATTTAAATTATCAGGATAAATTATTTCATAACCGGCTTTTTGTAGTAATCTTGTCATTACTGTAGTTTGCGATTCTTCTGTATTATCAAATTTAGAAGGTCCCATGCTTCTACTAATACAACTTGGAAAATAAACTACTTTAAATTCGTTTTCATTTTTAATAGGAAGAGTGATTATCGAATCTGCACCTCTTGGCATGTATTTATTCCAAAGAGGGATTTTATGATTTCCGATTTTATATAAACCCTTACTAATTCCTTCCATTACGGTTGTACCGAGTATCGAATGAATCAGATTAACTAGGCTTAATCCGTTTTTGGCTGCCCAAGTTACTAAATCCATATGGTTTGCTAAACTTTGAGCAATATTATTTGCAACCCCTGAAGATGTTTCCAAACGCAATTGTTTAATCAAAGTACCGGTATTAATTTCTACCGGGCAACTTGTAGCACATAAACCATCCGTTGCACAAGTTTGATTTCCAAAATAATCAAACGAGTTTATGAAAGTATTTAATCTTTCATGATCTTCACCTGTTTCTTTAAGTCTATGGATTTCTCTCCAAGATACAATTCTCTGTCTAGGAGAAAGTGTTAATTCTTTTGACGGACAATTTACTTCACAAAATCCGCATTCAATACATTTGTCGACTATCGGATCTGCAACAGGCATCGGCTTTAAATTTTTGATATAGATATTTTTATCTTCATTAATAATTACTCCGGGATTTAATATATATTCAGGGTCAAAAATATTCTTTACTTCTTTCATTATTTCAAAAATTTCAGAACCCCACTCATATTCTACAAAAGGAGCCATATTGCGTCCGGTACCGTGTTCAGCCTTTAAAGAAC
>JAEXOD010000192.1 GCA_023447335.1 Bacteroidota bacterium | reverse complement strand
TTTCTTTAATTTCGTCATCAAAACCGAGTTTGTAAGTTAATCCGGAACATCCTCCTCCTTTAACACTTAATCTTAAACCAAAATTTTCATCAATGGAATTTTCCTCCATTAATTGTTTAATCTCCTTTGCTGCTTTTTCGCTAACCTTTATATCACTTTCTATTAAATTTTCCATTTTAGAACCTTTCTACTTTTCTTCTAAAACGGAAACCTCCTGTTTAAAGTTCACTTTAAAAGACTTATTGTCTAATTTAGTAAGAATTCCTTTTCTAATTAAACTATTCAGAAATTCTTTGCAAATTTCTTCAGTTTCGGGATAGGTTAAATCTGTCCCTTTGTTTTTAAAATAGTACTTTATTGCATACTGCACATCTCGAAAAAAGATATTGGAATTAAAAAATACCGGATATTTCTCCTTCATGAAGTTAAAAAATACGGATTGATTATCCTCTAAATCTTGAACATAATTCATAAAACTTTCCTATATTAAAATATATTTGTTTTTAAGCTACCGGCTACCAGTGACTAGTAACTAGTCACTAGTCACTAGTTTTTAAACTCGGAGCGTCTATTTAATTTTTTATGTTTTTTTTATTCAATTTAGCACCCCACGACTTCAGTCGTGGGCAATAATAAAAATCCCCTAATAAATCTTTTGATACAGACCCCGACAAAACCAACTATATATAGGGGCTGAATCAATACAAAAAAAATTGAGACATCATATTACAGCATTCAATTAGGGGCTGTATCAGAAGCCTCTTTTTTTATTTTTATTGAGCATTTTCTCACTTGTTTGTAAAATTACTATATTTTATTTTTACCCATTCAGTCAAGTATTGGTGGGGCTTGATTACCACTATCTAAAGATAGTGGTAATTGATAAAACACTTGTCTGATATGGCATAAATTAGCTATTTATTTAATTACCACTATTTTCAAATAGTGGTTGTGAAATAATTCTAATCTGTCTCACAAAACAATCATTATTAATATTTTGGAAATTTACTTTAAGTATTGTTTTGATACAGCCTCCTACCCACCAATTTACATCACCACACGTCTATTGCCCACGACTATAGCCCACGACTTCAGTCGTGGGTAATAATGGCTCCATTAAAATTAATTACCGATAAACGAAAAACATGCTTTTGCAAAATTTAATAATGGAGTGAAATATATACCAAATAACAATACCGGGAACATTAAAATCACAAGCAATAAGTTAACCGAAAAGCTTGTTACAACTTTAGGTGTACTTTCTGTAGGTTTAGATAAATACATATGTTTCAAAACTCTTACATAAAAATACAAGGATACAACAGTATTTAATAAAGCAATTAAAGCCACATAAAGCAAATTTGCGTCTATTAAAGCAAAAAACAAATATAATTTAGTAATAAAGCCGGCTGTAGGCGGTAATCCTGTTAACGAGATTAAAAATACAGATAGAGCAAACGCTAAAAACGGTGACGTAAACCCAACTCCTTTAAAATCATCAATATGTTCTGATTTCAATTTATCGGCTAACAGCATTACAACTAAAAACGCACCCAAATTCATAAATAAATAAACGAATAAATATATCATAACTGCCAATAAACCTTGATTTGACAATACTGCTATACCTACCAACATATAACCTGCATGGGCAATACTTGAATAAGCCAACATTCTTTTCAAGTTATCTTGCCACAATGCGGAAAAGTTTCCTACGGTCATGGTTGAAATACCAATAACAATTAGAAACGTTTGCCAATCAAATACGGGTAATACGTTCCAATACCCAATTTTAATAGTACCGTTAACAAAACCGGTAAAAATAAAACGGATTAAGAACATAAATCCTGCAGCTTTACTTGCAACCGAAAGAAAAGCAGTAATTGTAATAGGAGCACCTTCATAAACATCGGGTGTCCAGAAATGAAAAGGTACGGCAGAAATTTTAAACCCGATTCCTACAAAAATCATTAAGATTGTTAATGCTAATGTAAGATAATTTACATCCTGAATAGCTAAAAAGTTATTAATCTCTATCAAATTTGTACTGCCGGTAATTCCGTATAATAAAGAAATACCGAATAACATAATTCCTGAAGAAACCGATCCGTAAATAACATATTTTAATCCTGCTTCACCGCTTCTATCACGCAAACGTATAAATCCTGCTAAAACATAAGACGGAAGAGACATTAATTCAACCGCTACATAAATCATAATTAAATCAACGGAAGAAACTAAGAACATCATCCCTAAAATCATACCTAAAATTAAAGTATAAAACTCTCCTCTTCTAACCTTAAGTTTTTCAACTTCGGCAGATAAAATAGTAGAAATAAGAACGAAAACAGAGGATAGCAAAACAATAATTTTAAAGAATGCCCCTATCGGATCAATACCCAATAAAGGAACTTTTGAAGAATTAATAGTAAAAGCAGGCTCTTTTAAGTGAAAATCAGTAATTACGTATGCTAAACTTATTAATAATCCGATTAAAGAAAGGTAAGGAATAATTACATTATCGGAATAAAATAAATCAAACAAAATAACTAATAGAAGTAAAGCCGCAATTATCAATTCCGGTTTAATATATTCCAACGATACTAAAAAACTGTTTATTTCCATATTATTTTAATAGTTAATAATCTTTATAATTAAAAAGGGACACCGTTAACAAATTTAGTTAGTACGTTAACTGAAGTATTCATAATATTAAGCATAGCCGAAGGATAAACACCCAAGAAAATAATTATAATAGCTAAAGGAATTAACATAATATATTCGCGAGTATCCAAATCGGTTAAATCAGCCCATTTTTCATTTAATTTACCAAAAAATATTCTTTGTAATGTCCATAACATATAACCGGCACCCAACACAATACCTAGTGTTGAAATTATTGCCAACACTCTTGTTGAACCGACACCGAAAGCACCTACAAAAACAAATGCTTCACTAATAAACCCGCTCATACCGGGTAAACCGATTGCTGCAAAAAATGCTACAGTAACAAATCCTGTGTAAACCGGAAGTTGTGTTGCAAGTCCGCCAAAGTCATTAATGCCGCGTGTATGTGCTCTATCGTAAATAACGCCGACAATAAGAAACAACATAGCCGTAATAGTACCGTGATTAAACATTTGGAATATTGCACCGGTTATACCCACTGATGAAAGTGACGCCATTCCTAATAAAACATAACCCATATGCGAAACGGATGAGTAAGCAATAAGTTTTTTAAAATCTTTTTGTGCCATCGCACATAAAGCACCGTAAATAATATTTATTGCACCAAAAAGTGCAATATACCACATTAATTGTTTTGTAATTTCGGGAAATACCGGATAACTAATCCTTAAAATACCGTAAGTACCCATTTTTAATAAAACACCTGCAAGAATAACACTAATAGGGGTCGGTGCTTCAACGTGCGCATCCGGTAACCAAGTATGGAAAGGAAACATAGGTATTTTAATTGCAAATCCGGCAAATAGAGCAATATAGGCAATAAAACGCAAGTTATGAGGGTTGAGAGGCGATAAAATACCTTCGGTAGTAAAATTGTTTTTATCCATCATACTTAAGATATTAAACGTAAACACTTTTGAACCATCCGATAAAACTTCTGTTGTGCTAAAGTATAAGCCGATCATAACTAATAGTATAAAAACACTACCTAACAGAGTATAGATAAAAAACTTAATTGCGGCATATTCTTTTCTTGGTCCACCCCAAATTCCGATTAAGAAATACATTGGTAAAAGCATCAGTTCCCAGAAAATGTAAAACAAGAAGAAATCTAGAGAAACAAACACACCCATCATTCCGGTATCCAATAATAAGAAAAGAGCAAAATACCCTTTTACCGATTTATCTATTTTCCAAGAAGAAATAAGAGCAATAAGAGATACGATTGCAGTAAGTAGAACCATCGGCATACTTAAACCGTCAACACCTAAAAAGTAATCTATTTTAACTTTACCGAGCCAGCTAACACCAGAAATTTCAATCCACCTAAATTTTTCAACAAATTGAAAACTCTTAATATCAAAAATTCCGCCGGCATTATAGTTAAATTTAGTCATCATTAAAACTGATAATACCAATTGTAATGCTACCATAACCAATGCGGCTAATTTTATTTGTGTTTTAGACTCTTTAGGTATCAATAAAATAAGGATCATCCCTAATACGGGAAGAAACGTAATAAGTGTTAAAATCGGAAATCCTTCCATAATTATTTTATGCCTATTTTAATTTATTAACAAATCAATTTTTTATAAAAGTATCAATAAAACTATTAACGAAAAAACAACAATTACAATATAAGTTTGAACTTTACCGGTTTGAGCTTTACGGATAAATATACCGATCAACCCGCTTAATAAGGCAGTAAAGTTTACAAGTCCGTCCACAACAAAAGTATCAAAATATCTGCTTCCTGTTGCAACCCATCTAGTTACTACTGCTGTTCCGTTCACAACCCCGTCAACAACCTTTGAATCAAACCAAGCTAAAAAGTTACTAAAAAGTAATAACCCTTTAATAACAAATCCATTATATAATTCATCAATATACCACTTGTTTAAGCTGAAATTATATATCGGTTTAATGCTGTTAGCCAATTTATCGGCATCAAGTTTTTTCCACTGATAGAACAAAAACGCGAATAAAATTCCTAAACCGGCAACAAATAATGATAAAAACATCGCCGGGTAGTGGGCATGATGCATTGCCTCCGTATATAACTTACTATGAACAACGTTGTGTTCACCGGCTTTAATAATTTCACCTTGCTTCATAAACTCAAAACGGGTGAATTCCGGAGTTACCGTATTAGGGGTATGCACCCATTTAGACAAAAACCAACCTTGATCAGCACCTATAGGATTGGGAGTGTACCATACAAAAACGGATAACCCTGCTAATATTATTAAAGGAACAATCATTAATTTGGGTGATTCATGAGCATGTTCGTATTTATGTTCGTCTCTGGGTTCACCGTGAAAAGTTAAAATAACCAATCTAAACATATAAAAAGCAGTTAACAACGCTACGCCGAATCCTGCTAAAGGAATTAACCAGTGACCGGTAAGCTGACCAAAAGCCATTGTACCGGCTAAAATTCCGTCTTTACTTAAAAAACCGGATGTTAAAGGAATACCAGAAATGGCAAGAGTAGAAATTAAAAATGTATAATAAGTAACGGGCATTTTTTTACGCAATCCGCCCATTTTTTGAATATCTTGTTCGTGATGCATTGCATGTATTACCGAACCGCTTCCCAAAAATAAACATGCTTTAAAAAATGCATGTGTAACTAAGTGGAAAAATGCAAATGCATAAGCACCTACTCCCATTGCCATTACCATATATCCTAATTGACTAACGGTAGAATAAGCCAGTACTTTTTTAATATCATTTTGTGTTAAGGCAATAGTAGCAGCTAAAAACGAAGTAAATGCCCCAATTACAGCAATAATTAACATTGCATCAGCGGTCAGCATTACAAAAATTCTCGCTATTAAATAAACACCTGCAGCCACCATTGTAGCAGCATGTATTAACGCACTAACAGGCGTGGGACCTTCCATAGCATCAGGTAACCAAACATGTAACGGAAATTGTGCGGATTTACCTACGGCTCCCATAAACAACAAAATACCTGTAACCGTTAACCAAAAACCGCTGTTGAACGGTATAATTCCCTTACTAATTTCACCGTAAATTGTATCAAACGTAAATGTATTATATGTAAAAAATAATATCAATATTCCTAAAAACATACCGATATCACCCACTCTATTAACCAAAAATGCTTTTTTACTTGCATCTGCGGCAGAATCTTTTTCAAACCAAAATCCGATTAATAGATAAGAAGATAACCCGACTAATTCCCAAAATATGTACATCATTAATAAATTATGAGTTAAAACTATACCCAGCATGGAAAAGGTAAAAATACCTAAATATGCAAAATAACGAGTATATTTTTTATCACCGTGCATATAAGCAACAGAATAATAATGCACTAACATACTAATTAAATTAACCACAATTAGCATTATAACGGCTAAATTATCAATTTTAACCCCCAATTCAATAAAGTGATTAACACCTTTGCTTATAATACCGATATTAATCCAATTAAATTGTGCAATTAAATCTTTATTAACAAAATAAGCCAACTTTGAAAAGGCAATAATTACCGATAGTACAAAAGCTGCTCCGATAAAAAACAACTCAACAAAGTATATTTTGGGCATTTTTTTACCAAACAAGATTACAATGCTAAATCCGGCAAGAGGTAAAAATAATGTAATTAAAGCTAATAAAACTATAAAAGATTCAGACATAATATTTATTCTTTAAGTTTATCAATCTCGTCAACGTTAACGTTATTTAACAATTTATATATATTTAAAACAATAGCCAATGCAACGGCAGCTTCGGCAGCAGCAAGCACAATCACAAACAAAGATGCAACTTGCCCCGTTAAACCGCTATTTCCGTATCGTGAAAAAGCAACAAAATTAATATTTGCTGCATTTAGAATTAACTCTACCCCCATTAAAACCATTATAGCATTTTTACGTGTAATTACTGCATATAACCCAAGCGAAAATAAAATAGCCGCAACAATTAAAAAGTGGTTTAGTCCTACTTCAATCATATTACACCTCCTCTTTATTTGCGTTTTTGGTGCGAGCAATAGATGTTGCACCTATTAAAGCAACCAAAAGCAGAATAGCAAGTAGTTCGAAAACTAATACATAATCGGTAATTAAAATCTTTCCTAAACTATTAATAGTCGTATTCGGAATTACTTTTTGTGCTACCTTCCAATTTGTTCTTGTAATTATCGAAATTAAAGCACCTAATAATACACCCACTAGAACAATAGCAGGAAAAATATTAACAGTACCGCTTTTAATTTCAACATTAGTAATCTTATTGGTTAACATAACACCAAAAAGCAGCAAAATTAAAATACCGCCAATATAAACCATAATTTGAGTAACCGCTATAAAATCGGCACCCAATAGTACATATAAACCTGCAACGCCAAAAAATGTAAACAACAAGTTAAAGGCTGAATGTACTACGTTTTTAACGGAAACCACAAATAAAGCGGAAACAACCGTTATTAATGCAAAAAGATAAAAAAATATGTTAAATAAACTCATAATATTTATTTCAAAATTATTTGGTGTCTGTCGGTTTTGCAACTTTTTGTGCTGCTTTTTCAGCTTGCATCTTTTCAAAATTTGCCTTTTTTTCAATTACTTCTTCAGGTGTTAAAGTAGAGTAATTGTATATCAAATTACTTCTGTCATACTCGCTATATTCATAAACATCTGTCATTTTTATACAATCAGTAGGACAAGGATAAACACATAACGAACAAAAACAACATTTGGATATATCAATATCAAATTTAGTTACCCATAAAAGTTTCTTTTTCCCTTGAGAAGTAACACCCAAATTTTCCGTAGGTAAACTTTTTACGGTTTCAATACTAATGCAACTAACGGGACAAGCACGCGAACATTGATCACAACCAATACAATCATCAATGTTAACATACAATCTATTTCTTGCTCTTTCGGGTAAAGCCGGTTTTTCATCAGGATATTGTATTGTAACCGAAGGAATAAATAGATGACGAAATGTAATCTTCATTCCTATTAAAACCGTCTTTAAAGCGGTATATGTATCTAATAAATATTGTCTCATACTATTTTAATAAATTAATTAATCCTACAATAATTAGATTAACAAATGCATAAGGAATTAAATATTTCCAACACAAAGTCATTAATTGGTCAACACGCAAACGAGGTAAAGTCCAACGTAACCACATTTGAATAAATATAAATATCATCCCTTTTGTAATAAACCAAAAAACTTGTTCTATGGGTACTAACCATGTTAATCCTATAGTATTTCCTAAATATCCAAACGGTGAATGATAGCCGCCGAAGAATATTGAAACTATAATTGCAGAAACGGCAAACATATTTGCATATTCTGCCAAAAAGAACATCGCAAACTTCATTCCGCTATATTCGGTATGAAATCCGGCAACTAATTCACTTTCGGCTTCGGGAATATCAAACGGAGTGCGGTTTACTTCTGCTAATGTGCTAATAAAAATGATGATAAAAGCAATTAACATAAACGGAATTAATAAAAACTTGTCTATACCAAAACCGGGTCCGCCTAAAATAAACCAATTCCAGAAATACTGGGTCTGAATATTTGTTAATGTATTTAAGTTTAATGTTCCTGTTAAAATTACAATAGTTAGAATAACAAGCGCAGTCGGAATCTCATAACTTACAATTTGGGCAACCGAACGCATCGAACCTAAAAGTGAATATTTATTATTAGAAGCCCAACCTGCCATTAAAATTCCGGCAACTACAAAACCGGAAACAGCAACAATATAAAACAAACCTAAATCTGTATTAGTACCGATATAAACAGAAGTAAACGGAATTGCGGCAAATACGGCATAAGAGCCGGCAAATACTAAAACCGGAGCAAAGTTAAACAGAAACTTGTCATTTCCGGAAGCAGTAATATCTTCTTTTTGTAGAAGTTTCAAAATATCTGCAAATGTTTGTAAAATTCCGTGGTATCCCACTCTCATAGGACCTAGTCTATCTTGCATATGAGCAGAAATTTTACGCTCCAAATAAACGGCAACTATAGCAAACGGAAGTATAAAAACTAATAGCGGTAATAATGCCGTTATACTATAAGCTATTATTTCATTTCCCAACAAATTTGTAATTATTTCGTACATTATCTGTCAATTTCTCCTAATACTATATCAATACTACCAAGTATTGCAATAACATCCGCAACAAGATGCCCCTTACACAATTCTCCTAAGAACGATAACTTAACAAATGAAGGGGGTCTAACTTTAACTCTAAAAGGAGTATCTTTACCGTCACTGATAATAAAATAACCTAATTCTCCTTTCGGATTTTCAACTCTGGAATAAATTTGTCCTTTCGGTGCTTTAACTTTTTTCGGAATCGCAGCTTTCACATCCCCTTCAGGTAAACCGTCCAAAGCTTGTTCAATTATATTTAAGCTCTGTTCCATCTCTAAAACGCGAACATAATACCTATCC
>JAEXOD010000164.1 GCA_023447335.1 Bacteroidota bacterium | reverse complement strand
TAATATGCTTAATCCGCCGTCAATTCTATAAAAACGACTCAACGGATAACTCATAGATAAAACTGCACCGTAGTTTCTAAATCTATACAATTCGCTACCATAAGGACGTGATATATAGACAAACCGAGCAGTATGAAAACCTTCGATACCGTAATTAATTCTATTTGCTAAGTAATAATAAGCTAATCCGTAATCACTATTCTTTAAATCTACATTTAGTGAGGTTACCCCCACTAATCGATGGTTCCCCAACATATCGCTAAAAGATAATACTGTTGTACCTAATAATCCGTATAACGAACTGTAACCAGCATTTGCATAAATTAAATCAGGAGAAAAATTTACTTTGTATTTATTTACTAAATAGTTGCCGTTTTCATCTAACTTTTGAGTAAACAAATTAATTTTGTTTGTATCAATCTTTGTAGAATCTGTAATAAAAGTATCACCACCAAAAATATAATTTTTGTAGTCATCATCGGTTGAAGTAACCGTAGAATCTTTCTCTTTAATAATTGTTCCTACAAATATTCCGGGGTCTTCTTCATCCAAAACCGTATTTTTTATAGGGACTATTACAGAATCACTAAAAGTAACTAATTTTGGTTCTGAAAACTTGATAGAATCATTTGTTTTAACAATTTGACCCTTATTACTTTCCGATATTCGTTTCTGCATAAACTTTGTAAGTTCTAACTCGTCACCTATTTTTTCCAATTCAAAAGGATTGTTCAACAGAAAGATATTATACCCTGTTTTGTATAAACCGGTAAAAACAAGTTTCTTTTTATCCGCGGTTGCAGATAGCTGATTAATTCCGGATAAAGAATTTGTTAACGGATAATAATTATTTCCCACATAATTTTTCGTACTATCGTTAATATTTTTAATATTTATTTTATATAAATTATCAATACCGTTTCTATCGGAAACAAAAATTAGTTCGCTTCCGTCTCTATTTACAATAGGAGATTTCTCGTTGCTTAATGCCCAATCAGTAATTCTAACTATGTTGTTATCTAATAAATTAAATTTATACAAATCAAATTGTCTAAAATTATGATTATAAATTTCAAAGCCTTTAGGTATTGATTCTTTATTAACATAACCACCTCTATCGCTACTAAAAATAATACTTTTACTATCAGGTGACCAAGTTATATCTGTTTCTGTAAAAATATCATCTGTAAGGTTAACTAGCCTTTTATTATTAAAATTATACAAATATAAATCGGATTGTTTATTATTAGAACCAATAAAAACAATCTTATTGCTATCAGGGCTCCAACTAACGCTCTCTATTTTATCAAGTTTAAAAGGCAAAGTCTCCGAAGTTTCCTTATCCGTATTTATAAGCTGAATAACATCATAACCTTTAAACTTAACGGATAATGCAATGTTTATATTATCAGGAGACCAAGAAAGAGAAGGAAAGAGAACGTTTAATTCTTCATAGTCATTAGTTCTTCCGCTTTCTACAATCCGTTTTAATATTTTGCCGTCATAAGCACTCATAATATAGATATTCAAGAAAATATCACGGTCAGTTATAAACGCAATTTTATCTCCTTGTGGTGAAATTGCGGGACTAGTGTTATAAAAACCGCCATCCTTTTTATTATTTGTCAATCTTTTTGCAAATTCGTCTGGGTCAGTTCTCTTATCAATTTGAGGCCAATATTCTTTTTTTAGAAATTTTTTCCAATTTTCGTTAAGTTCTTCTATTGTCAAACCTATTGAAGCTTTTATTCCCTCCTCAACACTTCCTAATCCTTTTGTTTTTTCAAGTATTTCAGCAATTTTTTCATCACCGTATCTATTTGCAATATAATACATTAGTGATTGACCGCCTCTATAAGCATAATAACCGTAAAGACCCGGTATATCCGGCAATGATTCATGAATAATACCGTCACTAACAAACATATCACTATTAGTTTCCCAATCGGATGACATATATTCTGCCATCCCCTCCATATACCATAACGGCAACTGCAATGTAATTCCTCGAGCAATAATGTTTTGAACCGTTCCCCCATAAAGCATATCCATCATAAACGCATGAACCAATTCATGATGAATTACATGTCTAAATTTATCGTAAGAACCTTCAAACGGTAAAACTACTCGATTCTTGAATGGTTCGGTAAACCCGCCGACACCGTTACTAAGATATTCATCAGTAGTATTTGTTTCCTGAAAATCATTATGAGAATTATAAATAATTAAAGGAATACGATTGTTTATTTTATATTTTAATCTATTTTGTAAATCATCCAAAGATCTTTCGGCAATATGTGCCGCAAACTCTGCTATTTCAGGTGATTTGTAGTCAAAATAAACATCAAAATGAGTAGTTTGAATAAAATGCCAATCAAAAGATTTATATTGAACTTTGTTTTGACCAAATTGAGCATAAATATTTTGTGAAACCAAACCAATGAATAAAAATATCAAAGCAAAAAAGGTTTTAAACTTCATACTATTCCTCTAAAAAAATACTAATATTATATAGTTATTTAGTTTAACTTGAAAGGATAAAATTGAGTTCCTTTCTTTCTTTGTTAACGCGAATTAGTTTAACGCTTACTTTATCCCCTAGTTTAAATTTCTTTTTTAATCGTTGTCCAACCATCATAAAATTTCTTTCATCATAAGTATAATAGTCATCATCTAAATCTTTTAGATGGATTAACCCGTCAACTAAAAGATCTTTTAACTCAATAAACATACCAAAATTCGTAATTCCCGAAATAATCGCTTCAAAGTCATCCCCCATTTTACTTTCCATAAATTCAATCTGTTTCATTTTAACAGAAATTCTTTCCGCATTTTGGGCACTTCTTTCTTTATCGGATGATAATTCGGCATATTCTTCAAGTTTTTTGATTGTAAACTCTTTCGGTAAAGAATTAATGTAAGTATAAATCAATTTATGAACCATTAAATCGGGAAATCTTCTAATTGGAGAAGTAAAATGTGTATAATAAGTAAAAGCCAACCCGTAATGTCCAATATTTTCAGTAGAATAAATTGCCTTAGCCATTGAGCGAATAGCAATATCATTAATAATCGGTTCGGCATCAGAACCTTTAATATCATTCATTAATTTTTGAAATTGCGAAGGTGTATTTGCTTCATTAGGATCAAATGAAAATCCGAAAGTTTTAACAAATCGTGCAAATTCCTTAATTTTATCTTTATCAGGTTTGTCATGAATTCGATAAATAAAATCATATTTTAATCTTTTATTATTTACATGTTTGGCAACCAATTGATTAGCCAACAACATGTAATCTTCTACTAATTCGTTACTCTCATTAATTTTTTTCGGGACAATACCAATAGGTTTATTGTTTTCGTCTAAAATAAATTTTACTTCTGTACTGCTGAAATTAATGCTTCCTTTTTTCTCTCTATTTTTTCTCAAAATACGAGCAAGTTTATTTAGAGTTTCCAAGTCTTTTGAAAAATCACCTACACCGGTTTCTAAAATTGTTTGCACTTCTTCGTATGTAAATCTTCTTTTGCTATTAATAATCGATTTTTCTATTACATAATCTATTATTCTTCCTCTTTCGGTAATTTCTACAATAACAGAATAAGTTAATCTATCTTCATTCGGAACAAGCGAACATACCTTATTAGATAAATGTTCAGGGAGCATCGGAATCACTTTCCCGACAAAATAAATACTTGTTCCTCTTTTTAACGCTTCCTTAAAAATATTACCGTCTGTTTTTACATAATGAGAAACGTCAGCAATATGAATTCCGATTGAGTAATTACCGTTCGGAAGTTGTTCAATCGATAAAGCATCGTCAAAATCTTTCGCATCTTCCGGATCAATAGTAAATACATTTTTGTGCCTATAGTCTAATCTACCTTTTATTTCGTCGGCACTTACTTTATCAGGGATAGTTTCGGCTTCGGTTATAACTTCACTCGGGAATTTATAGGGTAATCCTAACTCGAATGCCAATGTTGCCAATTCGGTATCATAAATTCCTTCAGCTCCCAGAATTTCAATTACTTTTGCATGAAGTTTATTATCATCCTTTGGGTCAGAAAATAGATCAACAACTACTTTATCTCCTTTTTTAGCACCGTTTAAGGATGATTTTTTTATGTGTATTTCGTTTTCGGAGCCTGCATAATCAACCTTTACGAAATACATTTCTTTATCTTTCTTAACTATACCCACATAATTTTCTTTTACTCTTTTTATAACTTTAATAATTTCGCCCTCCGGTTTCCTTTTTTTCCCTTGTTTTATAATTGCTACTTCAACAATATCACCATGCATTGCACCGTTTATGTCATCCGAATGAATAAAAATATCACCGAATTTAGAATTTTCCGGTTTTACAAAACCGAATGCACCTCTACTCATTTCAAAAGTACCTATTATCGGTTTTTTCTCTTCGTTATATAAAAACTTTTTCCCTTCTCTTCTCAAAAATCCCTCTCCTGCTAATTTATTTACAATCTCTCTAAGCTCGTTATAAGCATAAAATTCTGAAATATTAAGTTCATCGGCTATTTCGCCCAACTTAAACCATTTGTTTGCATTTCTAGTAAAAAATGCTATTAATCTCTTTTTCATTAAAACTGATACCTATATTTAAGACCTAATTCATTAATTTTATCTTCCGATCCAAAGGTTTGAACAACCGGCTCTTTTCTTTCCAATCTAATACTAAAATCAGGACTAAATAAATATTCTATCATTAAATTAGCACCTGTAACATCCTTAAAAATATCCGTAGTACCACCAATACTATACTTAAAATTACTAAATCGTCCGGATACGCTAAATTTAGTATATCCCATACTCTGATCTAGCGAAATATTATTTATTGCATCTCCGAATACCGAACTTGCAACACTACTTAATACCGACCCCAAAATCATATCTGTTTGAGCTGCAATTACTGTTTGATCTAAAGCCGTTAAATCTTTTACAAACTTTCCTATAACAATAAATGAAAACGCATCGGCTGGTCCTAATTGGTTATCTGCAGTACCGTTTTCAATATTTTTAGCACCTACATAAACCGAAATATTGTTAGGATTTGAGGCTAAGTTTTTTCCTAATTCGTCTACAGTCCCTTCCAAAATTAGCTTTACCTGAACATCTTCTACAGTACCGGAAGTAGTAGTGTGAGGAGCCTTATAGGTAGCTACAACATTTAAATAAGGATTTGTAACATCACTTTCAAAACGTATTGAGCCGGTAGCATCAAAAGTTTTTATAAACTCCAATTTCGAACCGGTAAGTAATTTAAATTCTCCTTGTGCTCTAATCTCTCCGTTTTTATATTCGTAGTTAATATCACCTACCGATTCAACTGTTAACTTTTGATTTGTAGCTTCGGAAAGTACAAATACAAGTTTTGCATCTTTTAACGTTTTAACTTTAACCGAGTATTCCAGTGCTGACGCTTCGGCTTTATTTATTTGCCAATTACCTCCATTCCTTCCCGAAGAAAGTAACCTATTAAAATTTTCCTCTTCTTTATCTATTTTAGACGAATCTACTTCAAATTGATAATTAAAATTATTATTTATCTGCGTATATGTATTTTGTTGAGGAGAAAAGACTAAATTTGTTTCTTCCAAACCAATATTTCCTAAAAATACAGCTTTGTTGTTCTCATATACAAATGTCCACTCATCAATTGAAGATATATATAAATCACCGTAAAATATCGGTAGAACAGCTTTGGAACCAAAGGATAGAACGCTTAAATCACCGTTAATTTTTACAATCATCTTTTCCAAATTAAAATTATTCAGAAAAATATTTCCGGTAGCATTCATTGTTCCGGTTTTACTAACTGCACCGGAATTTTTTAACACACACGATTTAATTTCAACTCCTGATTTTCCAAAATCTAATAACATATCTGTAGAATAATCTAGATTATTGTTTTTAAGAGTAAATAATCCGTCAGTTAGTTTTATTTCTCCGCCATACTTAACAGAGTTGAAAGTTCCGGAAATTTCCATATTGCTTTTCAACAAACCATTTTTTATAACAATAACCGGTAAAATATTTCCTATAGTATTTAGATTAAACCTACTTGATTTAAGTTTAATATCTAATGGTTCGTTTTCCAAAATTCTTGATTTAACTTCTCTAGTACCTAAATAAATAGGGAAATTTCCGTTAAACGTTAATGTTGGCAATAAACTTTCATCATTTTCGAAAAATCTACAATTAAATATAAAGTTACTGTTTTTATATTCAAAATTACTAACCAAGTTACCAAGATTTGTTTTATCATATCTTAGGTCGTTGCCGTTCAAATTAGCATTTAGAACGGGTTCTTCCAAAGTACCTTTAATACTACTTTCAAAATCTATATCCATGTTTAGTTTTTTATCACTTGCTCCTAAAACATATTTCGAAAATATCTTTCCGTCAACATTTAATATATTAAAACCTAAATCAAGTTTTCCGTCAGAAAAAATATTCCCCTTACAATTCAACTCTGTTTTACCGTTAAAAATATTAAGACTTTTTACTTTTACATAATCTTTTGCCAAATCAATAAG
>JAEXOD010000163.1 GCA_023447335.1 Bacteroidota bacterium | reverse complement strand
GATTTGGAGGCAATTAATAATATGGGAATGGATTACCTACGTGAACAACTAAGTTTTAAAGATAAATATGATTTTAGACTTGAAACCGCTCTTGCAATGTTAGATAGATATGGGGTGACCGAAGGAGAAATAGAACTTAAAAATTTGGTTGTTTTAACAGAATTACCGGAAAAACTACATAGCGATAAATATATTAAAAACAAACTTTTGGAAGACAATAAAAAACTTCTGGCTATGTTACATTATTTTAAAACTAATAATTGCAGAAGAATTTATATAAACGAATATTTTGGCTTTTTTGATGAACCCGTTTGTAATAATTGCGATAACGATTAATAATTTTTAATTCGACTAACTAATTTAGTTATCGTATAAATTTATAAAATACAAAATTATTTGCATTTTTTTTGAATAGCGGCAAATAAATATTCCTTATATCGTAGCATCTTGAATATAAACCCATCTAAATTATTTTAACATATTAAGTTACAAATTGTAAAACCGCTTAAAAACAAAACATTATTATTGCAATATTCAATCACCACTGTTTTCAGAAGTGGTGAATAATAATACTCTGCTATAAAGTATTACCGAACGTAAACTATTCCTACCAATTTATAATTAGTGATGCGAATAAAATAGCTTTTAATAAGGATTGAATCCCTTTTTATTAAAAGATAATTTTGTAATGTAAATTAAAACTGTTAGTTAGATGAAAAACATTAAAATATTACAAACATCAATAAACGGAAAGCTTTTTAGATGTAACTGTTGCGATAAGATATACTTAAAATTCAAAAATTTGGTCTTTAATTTTAATAATAACAAGTTTAATGAATTTGTAGATTATCTAATTTCTATTGATTGCGATCAATGGAAAGAAAAAAATAAAAATTCACTGTTATCACGAAAAATAGCTTTATCAATTAATCATAAAAACATTCTGTTTGATGTCGATTCAAACGAAATTGAAGAAATTAAAGAATTAGTTTTACACAATACCGAATTAAACAATCAATATGTTTTTGGACTTTTAAATAAAAGTTTGTGCCTTAATTAGTAATTAAAACAATAAAACCTTGAGAAATATTATGGAAAAATTTATAAAATCCCGATTTAGAACACTATTATTTTTACTTTTGCTTATTAGTGTAGCTTCAATAATGGCGGGGAATAATAACGCTCCGAACACCTGGATAATTAAAGGTAAAATTATCGATGCCGAAACAAAAGAACCTTTGGCAGGCGTAAATGTAATATTAAAACATACAAATATTGGAGTTTCAACAAATAATGCCGGCGAATTTATATTAATTGGCTCGGATTCTGAAACTAATAAATTGCAAGTATCAATGGTGGGATATAAATCTACCGAAAAGGATATAAAAAGTTCTATAAATAATGAAAATCTTATAATTGAACTTAAACAGTCGCTAATTGAAATTGGATCGGTTGTGGTTACCGGTACAAACACAATGCAATTATATGAAAAAGCATCTGTAAAAACTGAAATTATTCCTCAAATATTAATACAGCGGCAAAATGCTTGTAATTTGGCACAAGCTTTAGGTTTACAAACAGGTGTAATGGTTGAAAACGATTGTAATAATTGTAATTTCACTCAGGTTAGATTACTTGGTTTTGACGGAAAATATTCACAAATTCTTATTGACGGAGACCCCGTAATTAGTAGTTTAGGCAATGTATATGGGTTAGAGCATTACCCACAAGAGATGATTGAACAAATCGAGATCGTAAAAGGAGGAGGTTCTGCCCTTTACGGAGGCGGTGCTGTAGCAGGTACAATTAATATGATGACAAAAAGACCGGGCTTTAACAAGACTAAAATTTCTTACACCGGTAACTCGTTTGGCGGCATTTATGACCAGCAATTAGGGGTTATATCAGAAATTGTAAGCCAGGACAATAAAGCAGGCTTTTATGTTTACGGATCAACGCGCAACAGAAATGCATATGATAGAAACGGAGACAATATAACCGAGTTAGGTACGCTGAAAAATCAAACAATAGGGTTTAATGGTTTTATCAGACCAATTATAGATTCTGAACTGCAACTATCATTTCATAGAATATTTGAAGAAAGAAGAGGAGGAAGTGAATTAGAAAAACCCGTACACGAAGCAGCCATTTCGGAAATGGTAAAACATGAAAAATGGGGAGGAAAATTAAAATGGGAACATAAATTAAGCTCCCGGTTTCAGTATAAGTTTAATTATGCTTTCAGCATATTAAAACGTGATTCTTATTACGGCGGATTAAGTGATGATACGCCTGAAGCAAGATTACAAGCGCTACAGTATTACGGATTTTCAGATAATCCCTTACACACGGGAGGGTTGCAATTAAACTATATATCAAATAAACACTTAGTTACCGGCGGTTTTCAATATGACCACGATAAACTATTAGACCAAAGTGTATCTAGTGCGGCATATTACGTAAACGAAACATTTAAAAATTTAGGAATATTTTTACAAGACGAAATATCGCTGGATGAAGATGGGCATACTCAAATTGTTGCCGGTTTAAGATTTGACAACCATTCTGCTTTAGAAAATTGGGTAATAAGCCCAAGATTAAATATAAAATTTGAACTATTTGAATCATTAACATTTCGTGCCGGCTTTACAACAGGGTTTAAAGCACCGCAAATATTTGACGAAGATTTACACATTTGCGGATTGGAAGGGACACAGAAAGTAATTAGAAACTCTAGCAACCTAAAAGAAGAAAAGAGTTTATCTTATACATTTGGATTTGAATTTCAGGATTATTTAAAAGACATTCCTATTATTTTTGGTTTAACCGGTTTTTATACAAAGCTTAATGATGCATACTCCGAAAAATACATTAGTAGCACCGGAACAATTGAATTTTGGGAAAGAATAAATAGCAGCGGTGCAACAGTTAAAGGGATAGAGTTGGACTTTGGAGTAAAACCCATAAAAGACTTGGAAATAAGAACCGGACTTACTTATAAAACCAACGAATATGAAGATCTGCTCGAAAACTTTAATACTAAGAAATTTTTACGAACACCGGATTTATTTGGATTTGCAAGATTATCGTATGATTTTACAAAAAGTTTTAGTGCTTTTGCCTCATTAAAATATACGGGGAAAATGAATATACCACATGAATTAGTAGTGGATTACCAAGACGAACCTTTATTGTTATTAAAGGAAAGCAATAGTTTTATTGAATTGGATTTATCAATTTCAAAAAAAATAAATTTTGCCACAGATATTGAAGTTGAACTTAGCGTCGGTGTAAAAAATATTACCGATAGCTTTCAAAAAGATTTGGACTTTGGACTTAAGAGAGACCCCGGTTATGTTTATGGACCATCACAACCGAGAACAGTTTATGCATCTATCAATTTAGGTTTCTAATTTTTTTATTGAAATAAAAAAGGTATTAGCTAAATTCTTTACTAATACCTTTTTATATATTTTTACAATGTATTTAATAATAAAAACATGAACCAAAAAGAGAGTAGATTCGTTATATTTATAAGCTAAAATGGAAAATTTATTATATAAGAATGAATAAAAATTTAATTTATATATCCCCAAAAACGAAAATTACGGATTTAATACAAAATAATCCGAGTATTTTAATAATACTAGAGCATTTCGGTATTTGTTACGAGTTTAATAATAAAACTTTGGACGAAATATGCGATAAATATAAATTGGATGTTACACTTGTATCAACAATTTTGAATTTGTTTAACGGACACACTTCAAAGCAGATAATTATTTATAATAGTGATAACGTAAAAACAACTATCGGTTTTTTGCAAAGTAATCACAATTATTATAGTTCGGAAAAAATACCAAAATTAAAACAACTTATTAATAAAATGTTGGAGTTAAACGATCATCCAAAAATTAATATGGTTAATAAGTTTTTTGAGTCATATTATTATGAAGTTATCGAACATTTCGAATATGAAAACAATACAGTTTTTCCATATGCTTTAGGATTATTGGATAAAACTAAAACAGGTTTTGCCGATGAATTAGAAAAAACCGGTTTTTCAATAAAAGTATTTAAAGAAAACCATGAAGATATTGAAGAAAAATTAATGGATTTAACAAATTTGTTGTTAAAATATCTTCCCGTAAAAAATGATTTAAAAATTAGACGGGAATTACTACTTGAAATATTTGAATTAGAGCATAACTTATCTGTTCATCGTCTTATAGAAGATACAATATTAGTCCCTATTTTAGAAGAAGCCGAAAAAAGACTGCTAAATGAATAATAAAAACTATAATATTTTAATTATTGAACCTTCCTGCATAATTTATAACGGTATATTTGAAATATTGTATAATAAAAATAAAAATCTACATTTTAGTCGGTGTCTTGAATTATCAGAAGTTGATAAAAGCAATTTTATTAACAGTATTGATGTAGTTATAGTAAATTTTGTAACTGTGCAAAACCAAATTAAACTTTTAAAAAGTATAAAAAAAGAATACGAAAAAATAAAATGGATAGTTTGTATTAATTCTTTTTATGAATTAAAAGATTTGGAACTTTTTGACTCATTTATTTTAATTAACGATACGGAAGAAAAAATTATTAATGCTGTAAATAAAGTTTTAGAACTTCCTAATTCTGTCATAAATGAAAGTAAACAAGACACTTTGTCTGTTCGAGAAATTGAAATATTAAAACTATTGGTAACCGGTTTATCCGCTAAAGAGATTGCCGAAAAGTTATTTTTGAGCACTCATACGGTTGTTACGCATAGAAAAAATATTTCACAAAAAACCGGAATTAAATCAATAGCGGGATTAACAGTATTTGCTATTTTAAATAACATAGTGGATCCGGAAAAATATAGTTAAATCAAATATGTTTGATTATTTAGAAGTTGATGTATTTTAGAAAGTTGATATATATTTTTTTTGGAAAGTAAAAAGAAAATGGAAAATGTTGTAGTACAATATAAATTATCAGAGCTTAAAACTGAATCGATCGGTG